>JBFOLV010000128.1:0-3225 GCA_040830325.1 Kordiimonas sp.
GATGCAGCAAAAGATGCACGCTTGGATGAGAATGGTAAATTGATCCACCGTCTCGTGAAACCGGTTGGTGAATTTGCTCTAAGGCATGCGGTTGATGATGCCGGTAAGCATGTTGATCATGTACGTAGGGAAAGCGCAAGTTAGAGTAGCTCTTCCAGTTTGAATTCATTTAAGGCGAATGAAAAAGGCCCCACAGAAAGTGAGGCCTTCAACTAACGCGCATTTGTTATGTTTGCATCCGGGGTATCTTGCTGAGCAAACAAGATTGTTTTTAACTCCCGAACTTTTTCCATATCTGCGAGCACTGCTTCTGTTTGTTTCTGATACGTGAGAAGCTCTTGCCCTTTTAGAGTACGACCCGTTGGTAATTTCAGGGTGAGCGGGTTAACAGGCTTACCGTTGACGTGCACTTCATAATGAAGATGTGGTCCGCTCACGCGGCCAGTTGCACCTGAATAACCAATAATTTGGCCTTGTTTTACTCGTCTGCCTTTTTTGATGCCTTTGCCGTAACGACTTAAATGAGCATACGCTGTTTTATAAGTACCATTGTGGCGGATCCGAATGTATTTCCCGTAACCACCATTCCGTGCGGCCATTTCAATCACACCGTCACCTGAAGCCATTATAGGTGTGCCAGGGCGTGCTCTAAAATCTGTGCCAGTGTGCATTGTTCTGTAACCCAGTACAGGGTGTTTTTTCCGAGGGCCATACGAATCGGTTACATAGACAACATCTAAGGGTGTTTTCATTAAAGCTCGGCGTGTACTTTGGCCTTTTGAATCATAATATCCTTCGTGGCCTTCGTTATCCTTGAAGAAGAAAGCATCCACCTCGCGTTTTCTCATTGTCAGTTTTGCGCGGAGTATACGGCCATTTTCCAAATCATCGAAGCCCGGTGCATAGGAACGTTCGAAATACACCTCAAAATGATCACCAACACGAATCTCTCGCTCGAAGTCCACGTCAAAGCTCAGCATGCGAATCAAATCGACTATGACCTTAGTGGGCATGCCTTCTCTTTGAGCCGATAGAAAGAGACTGTCAGTGATTTCACCCTCTACAAAGTCCGTAAGGGCATAGGTGGTTACTGGCTCACGTTTAGAATCGTAGCCTGAACCTTTTACTAGGGCGACGGCTTCTTCTTTAAAGGTGTCTCTTATTCTTAGTTCTGCGATATGAGCTGAATTTTCTGCGCTGCGTGTCAGATGAATGGTTTGTCCAGCTTGTAACTTCCGGAGGTTGGTTACATCTCCCAGGGCGTTAACAGCGGCATGCGCGTTTCCCGTTTGAATCTTGGCGCGTTTCAGCAAGCCGATCAGTGTCTCACGGCGACGCAGTTTAAATGATTCTTGCTCAGGCTGCGCTACTATGGGGTCTGGCGCGGGAATAGCTGGTTTGTTTGCAGCTTCCGGCACCTGAGCAGGCTGATCAGAGATTGCAGAAGGAACGCTTTCTACCGGCGTGTCGGGTAGGTTTATATATATAACGGCGGATAAGCCGATTGCGGCTATTGTGCCGAAACCTGCAGGCGACTCACTCGCCTTTCCTGCACGTTTTGCTATGCTCCATGCCTTAATAAGCTGTGGTTCTGTCTTGATACGTTCAAGAATCTGCTGCCAACTCAGCATTTAGTCTTCCTTCGATTCACACTCGGTACATTACGCATGTCAGTAGATTCTCACAAATCAGTACCGCATTTCAAGCCTTATAGTCTTTATATATATAGGGCAAGCTGTATGGCGTATGTTTCAGGGGCATCTAAAGCTTCTTTAAGGCGCGATTAAGGCAAAAAGCGCAGGTTTCTGCGGTTTGCAGATTGGGTTTGTAAGAAAAGTGCAAAAGTTTGAAAATAGCGCTTGCGTTTATACCCGCCCGCCACTAGAAACCCCTCCACCGACAGAGCGCGCTGCTCTACCGGACGGGGCTCCAGAGGCTCCTCACCCGGAAGGAATGCCGCACAGTCGAAATGGTCTGAAAGTCGCAGAAAACAATGTTTGAAACGACTTGACATGGAGGGGTTACCCACCATATACAGACCTCCCGCTGCACGCTGACGAAAGTACGGTCCAGCACACGGCCTTAGGGTTGTTTGAAACGATGTTTTAAACGACTTGACAGGGTGAGGTGATCACCTTAGAACGGCCGCCGCTAACGAGAGCTTCGGTTCAAAATTAGTGGAGTGTTGAAGTCGCTTAAAACAGTGTTTTAAACAGCTTGACACGGTGAGGCGCTCACCTTAAACAGGCCGCCGCTAACGAGAACTTTGGTTCGAAATTAGCGGGGTGTTGAAGCTACTTGAAACGATGTTTTAAACAGCTTGACACGGTGAGGCACTCACCTTAAACAGGCCGCTCGCTAACGAGAACTTCGGTTCGAAATTAGCAAGGTTTGAGAGTTGCTTAAGATAATATTTTAAACAACTTGACATGGTGAACTTCTCACCATATACAAGCCGCCCTGCTGAGGAACGAAGGTTACTTAGCGCTGTGTACCGCAGAGTATTTAGGTAACTGAATACTCTGATTTATACAGTTTTTGCTCTTTGACATTGTTGGATGGAAGGGAGATGTGGACGGTGGTCTGGTATGATCACTATCTATATTTCCAGATACTTCGCCAGTTTTACGGCTGGTTGAGTATCAAGATACGAAGTTACGTAATGTAATAAGTATCGTCAGTTAATTCTTGAGCGCACTGGCTTAGGTTAGTGTGATTTAGATTTTCTGGTTGTGTGATATTGATGGTGGTTTTTAAGGAAACCATTCATTGGTTTCTTGTCAACTTGAGAGTTTGATCCTGGCTCAGAACGAACGCTGGCGGCACGCCTAACACATGCAAGTCGAACGAGAAGCTACCTTCGGGTAGTGGACAGTGGCGGACGGGTGAGTAACACGTGGGAATATGCCTTTCGGTACGGAACAACGCTTGGAAACGAGTGCTAATACCGTATACGCCCTCCGGGGGAAAGATTTATCGCCGAGAGATTGGCCCGCGTTAGATTAGCTAGTTGGTAAGGTAATGGCTTACCAAGGCGACGATCTATAGCTGGTTTGAGAGGATGATCAGCCACACTGGGACTGAGACACGGCCCAGACTCCTACGGGAGGCAGCAGTGAGGAATATTGGACAATGGGGGCAACCCTGATCCAGCGATGCCGCGTGAGTGAAGAAGGCCTTAGGGTTGTAAAACTCTTTCAGGGGTGAAGATAATGACGGTAACCC
>JBFOLV010000129.1:0-3398 GCA_040830325.1 Kordiimonas sp.
AGGCAGTATTCAACAGATATTTTATGGACACGTTTGTCATAGCGAGCTTTAGAATATCGTGAAGTATGTGTTCAACAACTAAAAATGGCAGTTTTTCTGAACTAGAGGCAGTTCTAGTGACTGCCCCAATGTGTTCAATATTAGCGATGGCCTGAGCATTGCCGGCTTGTAGCTGCAAGCTCTTGCTCTGCGCGAATAAAAGCTTGGTCGGTTTCAAGCATTCCGGCATTTTTAAATCCTAGAAGTTTGCTTTTAAGGGCAACTTTACGGCGTTCGCAGAGGCTGGTCCGCAGTTGTGCTGTGGTTCGAAAACCAGGGCAACGGCCATTAAGAAAAGTGATCTGACGGTTCAATTTTCGCAGTGAAGGTGCGTTTTCTGCAATGCCGTCGCGTCTCAGTTGCGCGCGCTCGGCGACCGCGTCAGCTTTACGGCTTTCGCATGTTCCGTTGTCTTTGCGTTTGCTTGCTTTTTTGGGGTCTGGAATAGCTGCTCTATCATCGCTGATAGACGCTTTGATGAAGTGCGCAGATGTATCTGTATTGTCGCGTGAAACTTGGATGGTTGTGTCCGACAGGAATTGTTCTGTGTCGGACATAATGTAGGACGCTTGAATATCCACATTTATTATTAATGTGGTTGCGAAAAATAACAGTGATAAATGCTTTGATTTCATAATGTTAACCCCGATTTTTGTAGTCTTGATAACTTTATGAATAGCAACCTTCATACCAAATATTTGTTTCATATTTCGGCAGTGAAAACACTCACTGTGACAAGTTAATTTTAATATTAAGGAGAACTGCAATGGCTGCACAAAAGGGCAGGGAATTATTGATCCAAATCCATGATGGATCAGGCGATTTTAACGACGAAAACTATGTCGTTGTTGGCGGGTTTGATAACAACGGCATTACAATGAATGGTGAGGCTGTTGAGATAACTAACAAGGACAGTCAGGGCTTTAAAGAATACCTTGAAGCAGCAGGCAATGTATCTATCAGTCTAACCGGCGGTGGTGTTTTCGTTGATGATGAAAGTTTTAGGCGGGTTCATGAGCATATGGTCAATCAAACTCATCCCCAGTGTCGTGTAATTGTGCCAGAGTTTGCCCGTTATACAGGGTCATTCTCAATCACCTCTCTCTCTGTAACAGGTAATAACGGCGCGGCTGTTACTTACGAGATTGCACTCGATAGCGCAGGTGTAATCGCCATTGACTACATATAAGAGGGTCCGATGGCCAAACTGATCTGTGGTGAAGCAAGTCTTAAAGTCGGGACAAAGACTGTGCGGTTACGTCTCGATATTGGTTCGATGATGGACCTTGAGGCTCATTTTGATATGGGGCTTGTCCCATTTCTAGCGACGCGTCTGCCTGAATTTCGTTTAAAAGATATGGCTGCTCTGTATCTCGCTATGACAGGCGGTGATTTTTCTGAAGAGGCTTCGATCAAGAAGGCTATTCAAACGATCATTAAAACAGGTCTAGCGGAAACGGCGACCGCCATTTCGCAATGCTTGGAGTCGACGTTGTCGCCGGACAAAGGGCCGACGGCAAAAGAAAGCCGTCCTTTGGGAAAGTCTCGAGCCCCAAAGCCTTAGGTACGGAAGATTCAACCATGGATAACCCGAAGGGTTTGATGGAATGGACCAAAATAATTGAGGCTGGGGCAATGGCGGGCCAAGGTCCAGAGCACACTTTAAAACAAACCTTACCGGAATTGAAACTCGCGGTCAGAGGCTGGCAACGAGCGCAGGGCGCAGACCCCGATAGTCAGAAAAATACGAAAACCATGAGTTATGAAAGACTTATGGAGCTTGCAGGAAAGTACACATGACCAACTCTAGTATTGCGATCTCACCGGATATAACGGCCCAGTTGTCGTCCCTTGTCGCGCCTGTGCAGGGAGTAGGCAATATGCTGATCAAACTGGCGGAAACTATATCGTCAGGCTTGAAAACTGGGCAGGATGATCAAGGGAGTACGGTATCTGAATCTCTTACCTCAGATGGAGGAGGTTCGACTACAGAAGGGGGCACGAATAACTCTGGGGGCAAAGATGCTCCGTCTGATGAGAAGAAAGACTTTTGGGGTAAGGTAACAGATGCTGCAGGCGCAACCGATGAAATTGAGCGCATTCAAGGTGTATGGAAGAACTATTATGAACGCCTTTTCGACAACGAAAAAAAACTAAAGAAGGGTAAAGCTGACGCACTAGCACTGGAAATTGGTGCGACGATATTAGGTACCAAAAAAATGGCTAAAGCCCGTAAGGCGCTAGCCATCGGGAATATTGTTAAAGGTACAGCCGAAGCTGTGATGACAGCCGCAAAATCAGCCCCTTTTCCATTAAATTTGTTGCCGATCGGAAAAGCTGTAGCCATCGGTGCTCAACAGTTAAGTGCAGTTAAAGGGCAAGCGCATGACGGCTTGACCAATGTACCTTCCACCGGGACCTATTTGCTTGAAAAGGGTGAGCGGGTTGTTGGCAATCGGTTGAATGCTGATTTGCAGGGCTTTCTTGCTTCTCAAGCAGCAGTTCGAGAGGTCGGCGGTAACAGCGTTACCAATAGCCCTACGATTAACCTCACCATTAATGGTGATGCCAGAGATGACGCTGTCGCGTCAAACAGGGGCGCACTTGAGGGTATGATCCGCGATATTTTTGCCGATTACGCCATGGATGCACCGTTCGGTTAAACTCAAAAGGATATTAAATATGACTTATGGATCGACAACATGTCGACAAACACTTTCGGCTGCTCAGACGCGATCTACTTATTCAGAAGGCGGTTGTTGTAGTGAATGCCAAAGCTGTTCAGCAGGTGTGGCATCGATAACCGGTTTGGCGGCTTACACAGCGTCACGCCGCAGGCAGTTAGTAAAGTCGCTCAAAAATGGGACTGCTCTGGAGTGTAAGCTAATTCAGCCGGGTACACCCGAAGCGAATGAGGAGTGTATCCGCCTGAGGGGTGTTTGGAAAGCGGTAAAAGGTCATATTCGCGCTGCCCAGAAAAATCTGAATGCTGTAGCAAACCAAATGGAACAAGCGCGCAGAGACTATGCAGAACAGATGGATAAAGATATAGCTGCTGCTGTTGGGAAGTTACTTGGTGATGTCCTTTTGGCGATTGGCTCCGCACTAAAGAAAACACCAATATTAGCTTTAGCAGATCTAGTGAGAGCGGGTGTTGCCTTTGATCAATGGCGGCGTAAATATAATCGTGATCTACCAACAAAATTAACGCGTTTTTTGATCCCTTGGAAAATTCGGTACGATAGTGCAGTTGAGAAACTACGATACTGGGTTGATGAAGAAAAGCGCGTCACACGGAATATGTCACGCTTACGCTGCGCCAACTTTTAGGCTTTTTTTCTCCAGTATTCGGATATCAT
>JBFOLV010000130.1:0-13609 GCA_040830325.1 Kordiimonas sp.
CTGCGGAAGCTTTGCTTGAACTGGCAAAAGGCGATGCAAGTCCTTCACAGATTGAAGCTGTTAGGTCGCTGGGACGGTTGAATGATCAAGTCACTAAGGCGTACTTAGTGTCCCTGTTGAGGGAAACTGATGGTTTGACGAAACAGTTGGCTGTTACTGCACTGGCTGGTCGCAGCCTAGAAGATGAGGAACTTACTGCTTCTATTGTTGAAGAAACAAATTCTGGTGATGTGGCTATCGCAGCTGCTGCACTACAGGGCCTTATACAGCGTTCACCGGCACTTGGTTTAGAAAAGGCCGTTGCTGCATTGAGTTCCGATAAATATTATTTGGTAAACAGAGCGATTACTTTGCTCGCTAGCCTTGATGAAGGGCGCTCTGTTTTAACCCAATTTGCAGCAGAAAATGCTGAAACGCGGCGCGGGCTGGATGCCGAGCAAGCGCTTGACCCTGCTCAAGCAGCTTTAGGTGAGGCGAGGCCTACGGCAAATGTAGAAACTCTCACGCAGTATCAGGGGGCTAAGCTGAAGCTTGTTACCTCCCGAGGCAATATCTTGATCGAGATGCTTCCTGAGGCTGCGTATGCGGCAACAAGCTTTCTTCAGCTAGCTGACGCGGGAAAAATGGACAATATGTTATGGCACCGCGTCATTCCAAACTTTGTTGCTCAGGCGGGGCAAACAGAAAACCTGTCAGTTAACGACTGGGGCACTATTCGTGAAGAGTGGTTTGCTGCTGATCACAAGATTGGTACCGTGGGGCTAGCTACTATCGGTAAAGATACCGGTAGTACTCAGTTTTTCATTAATACAGCCTACAACCTACACCTGAATGGCCGCTACACAGTCTTTGGAAAAGTAACCGAGGGCCTTGATGTTGCTATGGCCCTCAGGGAAGGTGACCTTATCGTTAAAGCGGAAGTTATCGCAGCAACTGAGTAGGTTACTTTAAAGGATATTACTCTCTGCGCGAATTTGCCTAACCATGAAATCACGGAACAAGGCAACGCGCAGGGACCCTCTCAGTTCAGGGGCATAGCAGTAATAACTGTTGAAAGGCCGCCCTTCAACATTGGGCAATACACGAACCAGCTTTTGACGGTTATGCACGAGATAATCGGGTAGCACAGCGATACCCATTCCTGCCTCCACGGCATGGAGAATACCATAAAGGTTATTTACCTGAAGTCTGGCTTTTCGTTTTTTGTTCGGGCTTCCAACTTCTAGCAACCAATTCAGACCAATAATAGTAGGCGCACTACTACGCCCAAATACGATCAAATCATGGTTATCTAAGTCTTCCAAAGACTTGGGGGTTCCTTTTTGGTCCAGATACTCGGGACTAGCATAGATATGTGTGTGGAATGATGCCAGTGGCCGCTGTATGAGGTCTGCTTGCTCTGGTTCGTGAAGACGTATAGCCACATCGGCTTCCCCTGCGGCCAAATCAAGGTCTTCGTCGTCGAGTTTTAGCTGAATATCAATGTCAGGATACTCGGTCATGAACTGTTCAAGATGCGGCGTTAACCAGACGGCACCAAAAGTTACCATGGTTGTTACGCGTAGCAATCCAGATGGACGTTCTTTCGATTCTAGAAGGCTACGTTCTGTTTCTTCAATACGGTGCACGACATCACGCGCAGTGCTGAAAAGTTCTTGGCCTTCTTGTGTTAAAACAAGGCCGCGAGCATGGCGAGTAAAGAGAGAAACATTGAGGCTTTCTTCAAGAGCACGGATTTGGCGGCTAACCGCGGATTGGCTACAATTCAACCGCGAGCCAGCGTTCGTAAAACTGCCGGATTCTGCCACAGTATGAAATATACGCAATCTGTCCCAGTCCATGTCAGTTCTCCTCACTTTGGCAGGGACTATCACACCATTGTCGTCTTCCTGCAAGTGCGACGTTTTACTAATAAAGCTTGCCGTGTTTACAAAGCCTTATAAGATATAATCTGTGACGCAACAGCGTGTGGCCAAAATTGGGGCAGGTATAACTTTTCATGGACAATAAAGCGATACTTGAACATGCCGCTGGTTATTTCAAGCGGACATACCCAGGGCTTACTGCTGAGGCTATTATCTGCTTCCTTGTACTTATAGACTTGCCTAGAACACCAACTGTTGGTGATGTGGCGCGTGGTGTAGCGATGGCTGAGCCACAAACTTACCACCACCTGTCTGAACTAGCGACGGGCATTGGCCCCGGTTTGATTAACTTGGAAAACACTGGTGATGGCCGTAATCTGGTACATCTAACGGGGCTCGGTGAAGAAGCAAAAAAGCAGATAAAGGCAGCTTTCGGTGAATAGGCTTTAGATGGATATATTTGCTGCACTATCGGAAGGAAAGCGCGGCGCTGTTGCTAGATCAACAGAGGTGGCACTGCATATAATTGCGACACCCTCTGACTTGCAGATATTGATTGATGCTTTGTCTTTTGATGACCCCGTTGTTGTTTCACATGCGGCCCACGCTTGTTTGACTATTTTTAAAACTCATCCTCATTTGCTGGTTCCCTTTAAGCTGCATCTTCTTTCTATGCTGCTTCAGCGAGACCAGTGGGAACTTATTGAGCAGCTTTCTAAAATTATACCCCAGTTAGGATGTACAAGTGCGGAAGGTAACGCTCTGTGGATCAGGTTATTATCTATTGTAGAAACAGGCAGCAGTAGTATCGCGCGGACATGTGCCTTGCAGGCGCTAGCGGATATGGCTGCTCTTGATCCTGTTTATGAGCCTTATGCAGCTCGGGCCATTCATTATGCCCTTGAGAAGGGAACAAAAGCGATGCAGGCGCGGGCGCGTAAATTCTTGAACTGATCCCTTTTACCAGGAAACAAAAAAGGCGGCTTGATAGCCGCCCATTTTAACTGATTACATGACGCTTATTCAGCGGCTTTAGCATGCTGCATTTCAGCGATGTATTTTTCAGCTTCAAGTGCAGCCATGCAGCCCATGCCTGCTGCTGTAACAGCTTGGCGGTACACTTTGTCTGTTACGTCACCGGCAGCATAGACACCAGGAATGTCTGTTTGAGTGCTATCTGGTTTTTTAATCAAGTAGCCTTCATCATCCATTGGCAACTGGTCTTTGAAAAGTTCAGTTGATGGCTTGTGACCAATAGCAACAAATACACCGTGCACGTCTAGTTCTTCGGTATTGCCAGTTTTGGCATTTTTGAGGCGAACACCGGTAACGCCGAGTGGATCTTCTGTACCAAGAACTTCGTCCAGCACTGTGTCCCATTTCACTTCTACATTCTCAGCCTTGAATAGGCGTTCTTGTAGGATTTTTTCTGCACGGAATTCATCGCGGCGGTGAATAATCGTTACTTTAGAGCAGATGTTTGCAAGATAGAGTGCTTCTTCCACCGCTGTGTTACCGCCGCCGATCACGAGTACCTCTTTGCCGCGGTAAAAGAAACCGTCACATGTTGCACATGCAGATACACCATAACCATTGAACTTTTCTTCAGAAGGGAGCCCCAACCATTTTGCTTGGGCACCAGTTGCGATAACAATAGTATCAGCAGTGTAGACAGTACCACTATCACCTACCGCGCGCTTCGGAGTAGCTGCCAAGTCAACGTCTGTGATCATGTCATAAATGATATCTGTACCAACATTTTCAGCTTGTTGACGCATTGCTTCCATAAGCTCTGGGCCTTGAACCGCGTCAGCGAAACCTGGATAATTTTCTACGTCGGTAGTGATGGTAAGTTGGCCACCTGCCTGCATACCGGTAACGATTGTTGGGCTAAGGCTTGCACGTGCTGCATAGATTGCTGCTGTGTAGCCAGCTGGACCAGAGCCGATAATCAGCATGTTGCTATGTTTTGTCTCACTCATCATTACTTCCTTAAACGTGGGTTGCAGCGCCTTGGCAGCCAGCAAATAAATCAATTGGCTCTTACATAATTGCTTGAGCGCAAAATGCCAATGGCAAAGCGTGATTGACACAATGGATTGTTTCGATCAACTCAATCGAAAAAAACGAACAATGAGTTTTTGTGGGCTGACTAGTTGTTGATGGTTAGTGTCGCATCAGGTGTAGAGTTGTAGACGACATCATTTGGTTCTGCCCATTTGCCGTCAGTCTTGAATTTCGCCCATGAGCGCAGCTGACCATTTTCAACTCGGTAGTTAGAAAGGGACTCAGTAGGGCCTGTTTTGCTGCCGCGGACAAATTCATGAACATCGATACTGCCATCATCCTTTGGCGTAATTGTACCATCGGTGTAAAATGAAGCAGTGTTTACATAACGGTAGATGATTTTGCCTTGTACATCATCCCAGTGGATAAGGCTTTCGCCAGCATAAGCCCCTTTGTTCACGCTATGTGTAATGCGAACTACTTTCCCATCAAACGCCCATTCCCATTTTGCAATATCTTGAAAACTATTGCTGCCATCTACTGAACCGTCAACTGAGGTCCATGTACCAATGAAGGGTGAGAGGGCCTTCAATTGTTCTGAAGGGGCTGCGCTGATACTCGAGGAAAGAAAAGCAAAAATAGTAATGATGAAGTAACGCATAATATGTCCCCTATGATTTAGAGGGCATATTAGCGATCAACTGTTGCGGTGCCAATGGTATATTCTGGGCACCTTCGACTGTATTAGCCTAGCTACGCATGATGGTGAGTAAAACAAGCGCATACAGGGGTAAAATAACATAGGCACCTGCTAGGGCCCCGGTTATGCCCCACAAAAAACCTGCAAGCAGCCAGAGCATCAGTATGTTGGCTCCAAAGAACCCCATCGCGCTGTCTCTGCCCAAATGAAGATCTCTCAGCATCCAGCCAATGATTGGGATGTTAAAAACTATAGATATAAGTATATGTTTCACGCCTATAGACGGCGTGT
Source organism: Kordiimonas sp. (assembly GCA_040830325.1). Taxonomy (GTDB): domain Bacteria; phylum Pseudomonadota; class Alphaproteobacteria; order Sphingomonadales; family Kordiimonadaceae; genus Kordiimonas. The sequence goes on from JBFOLV010000130.1 coordinate 4,864, forward strand.
TTTTTCTGTCGTGCATCTCGGGTCTCACTTGGTAACTGGGTCGATGCAGTATCTATAGTAACATTTATCTAAGGGTAATGTGGTCTACTGTCGCACCTAATTTCCCATGATGACGTTTTTTAGGATATTGAAGCCGAGTGAAACCGTGTTTACTTCTATGGTGCGGGTATCAACAGGTTGTCCCTTTAACCATGTGCCTTCAACAGTAGTATTAGTTAGTGCACTGTCCGTTGTAGTAAGAGGGTTTTGGCTTAGTATTGTAAAGTCGGCTGATTTTCCTACAGCTATAGAACCTGTATCTTTTTCCAAGCCCAGTTGCCAAGCAGCATTGATGGTCATGGCTTCAAGTGCTTCTATTGGGGATAGTTTTTCATCATTTCCAAGAATAGCACCGTTTGTTAGCGCCTCTCGCATACGCAAAGTTTGCATTGCCCGAAGTGCGTCGATAGGTGTCGCTGGATTGTCGGTGTGCACTGTTGCTTTATGGCCAACCTTTAAAGCGGTTTTTATGGGCATGTAACGATCTGAGCGCTCGCCAACTAGCTGTGGTAAGGCATGCCCATAATAGGAAATATGATCGATAAAAAAGCTGGTGGTGAAGCCTAATGCGAGGGCACGTTTTAACTGGCTCTCAGTAATCAGGGCGTTGTGTTCGAGGCGGTGTCGGTGGTCTATGCGAGGGTGTTTTTTTAAAACCGTTTCTGCAACATCTAAAATGCGATCAACGGCTGTTTCTCCTTGTGCGTGGACGGCTATTTGAAATCCTTTAAGGTGATATGCTTCGAACTCCTTCTGAAAAGCCTTTTCTGTATAGTTGGTTGCCCCTATGTGCCCCGCAGCCAAATGTAACCGATCAGACGTTAGGGGGGTGTTTTCATAAGGCTCAGCAAAAGCGGCACCACCCGCAAAAGGAGAACCGTCCATCCAGAACTTAACACCAATAATCGGTGTAGAGATGCTATTGTCTTCCGGCGCGGACATGCCCTCTATCTGATTTGGTAGGCCATAAATTTGGATGCGGAGTTGACTATGCTCTTTGCTTCCGATTGTTTTTATGAGACCGATTGGATCAGCTGCCCGGCCAACCGGGCCTAATATGCCGATTGTCGTGTATCCCGCCTTTGCATACTTCTTATATTGCTGCGAAAGTAAAAATGCATGCGCACCATCTGGTGGGGCAGGGATTGCTTTGAACAGTTCGGCAATAGCGCCGATTTCTCGGATGGTACCAGTCAGGTTGCCTTCTTCATCTTTTACAAACTCACTTCCACTTGGTGCCTCTGAGTTGCTTGTGATACCAGCGGCGGATAAGGCTGCACTGTTCGCATAAGCGTCGTGCATCATTTGGGTGAGAATGACTAAGGGTTTGTCAGGTGAAAGTTCATCCAGTTCGTGCAGTGTGGGTGCATGTAGGTCTGGTAGCATCACGGGGGCCCAGCCGTAAGCCATTATCCATCCGTTAATTCCGCCTTCTTCGATGCCTGCCTTGAGGCTTGCGATCACTTGGGCGCGACTTGAGTGCTGGAAGCCGCTTACGTCAATCGCTGCACCAAGCATGGCGGTGGCAAGTGGATGGGTGTGTGGTTCTATGAATCCTGGCAGTAAGGTTTTGCCTGCCAAATCTATAATTTCAGGCGAGCTATATGAAGCTGACATTGCTTTCTCAAGGGTGCCCACCGTTATGATGCGACCATCTCTAACAAGAACCGCGTCTGCGTTGGTGGGATTAGCTTCCATGGTTACAATGGTGCCGCCGGTAAATAGTATTTCATTGCTGGCACTGGGTGGCTGGAGCCAGAGATAAACTCCTAACAAGATGACGGTAAAACCCAATAAACTGTATGCAACTCTACCCACAAATTATCTCCCCAGTCTCGCTATGTTATTGAGCTAGGGCTGTTGGGTGCGATGGCAAATAGGGGGTTACTTATAGTCGTTTACGAGTTTTCCATTTGAAGATTCTTTGAACTGGGGGTGCTCATCGGCGATTTCATAGAAGTCTGCTTTTTCCCCAACAAAGATATGCCCCATTGTTTTTAAGTTTGTTGGGCCATCCAGAGAGCCTGCAATAATGCCTGTTGCGTCTAAGTCAAACGGTTCCCGAAATAAGCTGGAGCCACATTTTTTGCAAAAACCGCGCTGGGCTACTTCAGATGTTTTGTACCAGGCAAGGCCATCCTTTCTGGTGAAGGAGATGTTTTCTTTTCTTGCCTTTGAATGTGCGCCGTAGACGCCGTGTAGTTTTTGGCACATGCTGCAGTGGCAGTTAACTACATTTCTTAGCTCGCCTTTCACCTCATAGCGTACCGCGCCGCACAAACAGCCCCCTGTCGTAATGTCAGTTTTAGTCATATTCTCCTCCGTTCTTGAACAGAAAGTTGGTGATTGATGGCAGAGAGTTAAAGCTAAAAAATCTTTCTTTTCTGTCAAGTTTACTTATTTTTGTTCTTTATTTGTTCTAATTTTATTGTTATGGTTATTCACAAATAGGTTGTGTTTTTTCAATCATTGAACCAGTGTTTTCCCCTGCAGTAAATTTGGGGGCATTATGGATCAAATTGTAATCAAGTATAACGGATTTGATGCTGATCAGCATGAAATTGACCTTCGGTTGTTTGGAAAATCCATAGCTGGATTTGAGAGGATTGTGACTTCAGGATTGGTACTGTTTGAGCATGGGCGATGGATAAGAAAAAAAGAACAGTTACCTATTTTGTTAAAGGCTAAACAGCCGCTTCAAGGGTCATTTGAGCTCCCTGTATATTTTGGACATATCGGAGGTGTCTTACCTCTGCTTCATGAAGCTCTGGCTAATAAGGTTCACGAGGTGGCATTAGAGTGGTTGAGTTGGGTTATGGCAGCATTGAGTGAAAATAAAAGTAAGGCTGATCCGCATTTTGAAGCGCTGGTGGCGCTACATAGAGAAGCTATGGATCGTCATGAACGGTCTGATAGGGAACAAAGAGAATTTATCCAACAAACTCTCGACAAGTCATTGCAGTTCGCAAAAGATATGGTAGCTCCGGTTGGGCATTCCTGTACTTCAATTGATTTTGGTCTGGATGGACAAAGTAAAACGGTAGTTGACGTACCAACTGCTGATAAAGTGCGTGCGAGAAAAGATACACGGTTAGATGATATGAAGGAGTATAGAATTAGAATAGATGGACTTACTTTGCACAATCGACGATTGCAGGTTGAATTTACTAATGAGTTGGAACATTTCATCCCAGCTGAAGTAAGAGATCCTATTTATGATAGTATTCCTAACCCTTACCTTACAGCCATAAACGATCAGTCGGTAATTGAAGTTCTAGCAAAAGCTGAGCTCAAATTTGGTGAGATATCTAAGCTACATATTATGGAATTCGTGCGGCGGTGTTAAAAGAGAGGCCGCTAGCTTCTTTGGTGCTACCGCACAGTAACTCTGATGTACCCATTCTTTTAATAGGTCGGTTGGAATGAGATCACCTTGTTTAAAACGTCACTGAATCCAGCCACCTTGTTTGAGAGTTTGCCCCATTTTATTAACAAAAGGGTGCTGCAACGCAAAATAATGAGATGAAATCAATTTGAGGGAAAAAGTAAGTCTGTCTTCGTTCTTCCAGAGATAGACAATCGTTTTGCCTTTTACCTTAATAGCGCTTTCGCCCCATGGGAATTCTTCCACAGTTTCTGGTAGAGAAAGAGCATATGTACGCACTTCATTATAGGCTGTGTCGGTATCAGTTATTTCTTTTTCGTGGCCTTTGGAAGTCATGGCATTTGTTCACCAATGCTTGCCTCTAAAATATCGTACCAATCCCTCCGCGTTAATTTTACATCAAAGGCTTGTGTGCTTTCTTTTATGCGCTCTGGCGTTTGTGTGCCGATGATAGGGATTGTTTTAGCTGGGTGTGCGAGAATGAAGGCCAAAGCAACAGCGGTGCGTGTTGTTGCGTTATTTTCGGCTAATCGATCAAGAACAGGGAGAAGGCGGTTTAGTTTTGTTTGGTGCCGGTGGTTGTCAATTTGACCGGCAACTAAAGCCCCTCCGGCAAGTGGTGACCAAGCGATGGCGAGCAGGTCATGTTCTTGGCACTGATCGAGTATGCCGTCAGTAAGCGGTGACGTTTCAATGCATGAAAACTCTGGCTGGTGTGAGATGAGCGAGAATGGAAGATGCGTCTGAAGGGCTTGGTATTGGCTGTATGTATAGTTTGATACGCCAGCGTAACGAATTTTTCCTGCATCTTTCAGCTTCGTTAGTGCCTCTGCTGTTTCTGCAAGGGAGGTTGTAAGATCGGGTCGATGAATTTGGTAAATATCAATTACATCAGTGTTCAAACGCTTCAGTGACGCTTCGCATGCTTCTATTAGGTATGAAGCACTGCTGTTGTATGGGAGTCCCGGAATAATGCCGCCTTTTGTTGCAAGGATGATTTGATGCCTTAGGGCAGGAGTGGCTTTGAACACGTCACCAAGTAGCTTTTCCGAGTTGCCAAAACCCTCGGGCCAATTGTCTGTGTAGATATCTGCGGTATCAATTAGGTTGAGGCCAGACCCTAGTGCTGTGTTTATTTTCGTGGAAGCCTGTTCTACAGAGCTACCTGCGAAGCGCCAGCATCCGTATGCTAATGAACCGATCTCTAAATCGGTAGCTTGGACATTGTATCGTGTTGGAATTGAAAGGTAATCTGACATGGCACTCTCCCTGCGACATGTTTAGTCAACCTCGGAGAATTTGTCTATTGGTGCGAGTTTAACGGTGTTTGTTTTTAACGCGGGCGCCACAACGACCGCACTTTAAAGCGCGTAACAGAATTACAAGAAAACTTATTGGTGTTAGATAGAAGCTGGTGCCGCATTCGCGGCAACGACGTTCAGGTTTGGTCGCGAAGATGGCGATGCAGTAAACGCTTAGAGCTGCAGCAAAAACAAAAACAGGCATCTGCGGATATACAATCAGTACACCTGCTAGCAATAAAACATAAATTGTTATGCCCAATTTATGGTGTCTGACTTTCATCGCTGTCCCACAACTTAAAACTCTCTACGCTTCCCGCAAACCGTAGGATACTATCTATATCTTTAGCTTTTGCTAATGCATCTCACATTTAGGTGAAACACGGTATAGTCGCATAAGTTTTAAAGATTCCCTTATAAATTGGGAAAACTTTATTCTAATTTGCTTTGAGTTTTCCAGAAAATTCTTATCTAAAAAAAATCTTAAGAAAACCTTAATAAAAAAGAGGCCCTGAAAAATCAGAGCCTCTTCATTTAATTCTTACTAAAACTAAAGAGTTTTAGAGGTCTTCAGCGTGCTTGCTGAGATAGTCAGCAACGCCAGCTGCGTCAGCTTTCATACCTTCGTCACCTTTGTTCCAGCCAGCTGGGCAAACTTCGCCGTGTTCTTCGTGGAACTGAAGTGCTTCAACAAGGCGCACAAATTCGTCAACATTACGGCCAAGTGGTAGGTTGTTTACGTACTGGTGCCAAACGTTACCGTCTTTACCGATAAGGAATGTACCGCGAAGTGAAACGCCAGCATCTTCGATAAGAACGTCATAGTCGCGAGAGATTTGCTTGGTGATGTCAGCAACCATTGGGAAGTCTACAGGGCCTAGGCCACCTTCTTTGGTGGATGTATTGCGCCATGCAGCGTGTGAGAACTGGCTGTCGACTGATACAGCAACAACTTTCACGCCTAGTTCTTTGAACTTGTTCATGCGGTTGTGGAACGCAAGAATTTCAGACGGGCACACAAAAGTGAAGTCTAGCGGATAGAAGAAAACAAGTCCGTAGTCACCGCCAAGATAGGCTTTAAGGTTAAAGTCTTCATTGATGCTACCATCTTCCATTACAGCTACTGCGTTGAAATCTGGTGCTGGTTTACCTGCAAGAACAGCCATTTGGGCCTCCTCCGTGAGAGTTTAAAGTAATACAAACTGAAAATACGGCGAGGCTATTGCAGCTTTGTTACTAGGCTGCGCCCCAACCGGTTATAGGGCACACTTTATGCTTTTTTCGGTCAAATGCAATGTGGGATGTATCGATTTTAGAAATCGAATAAATCGATTAATGCGGTTCTTTTAAAGTTAACTGATATATTAATACTATGATCTAGTCAAGAAACAGCCCTGTGTCATATCTGTGCCATTGGAGTGTCTGACGGTGTCAGCCTTTCTTTTGCCTAACTCTCTATGATAAATACAAATTAGAACTGCGCATCGGGGAGCATGTGTGCTGGAATTTTATGACAATCTGTTTCGCTACTGGGCGGTAGGCCTGTTTGTCCTAATTGGTGTGATTTGCCTGCGCGATTATGGCTGGCGTCTCGCAGCCGTTCTTGGTGCATTCTCGTCTTTTGGTGCTGCAGGGTATTTATTTGGGTCGCAACCTCAAGATTATATCCCGTTTGGCGCAGGGTATCATTTCATATGGCCGTTTGCCGCTTTAGGTCCCGTCTTCATCTGGCTCTTTAGCTTGTCTCAGTTTGAGGATGGTTTCAGGCTGCGGAAAATTCACTATATCGTCACCTTTCTATACTGTCTGTTCTATCTATCTGAAATGACTGGTTGTTGGAATGGTCCTGATGTGTGCCGTGACACCTCAGATACAGGCATGGCTGTGGTACGGCTTAGCTTGCTCGCGCATATGGTTTTTGTGGCTTGGCAAGGCCGGGCAGATGACCTGCTTGAGGTCAGGCGCCGGTTCCGGACCCTTTACATAATTTTAGTCACAGGTTTTACCGGTACGGTAACCACCATTGAAACATGGTTCCGGGATTTGGCCGTCCATAGGGAGCTATATGTTTTCCAGGCGGCATCTTTCACGGTTCTTGGCATGATCCTTATCTTGCATATTGCAAAAGCTGACCGCGGTGTGATTTTGGTGAATGGGAATAGTTATGGAAGAAAGCCAAACTCTAAGCCAGCCCCAGTCGACGCTACTGAGCGCCATGATCTCGACCAAATCATCACCGCCGTTAGTGAGAAAAAACTCTATCTGAAATCAGGCCTGACAATTGCGGTTCTTTCCGAGAAAATTAGCCTGCCGGAACACCGCTTGAGGCGGCTTATTAATCAGCACCTAGGGTACAGGAATTTTGCGGATTTTCTTAATCACTACAGAGTTGCAGATGCGAAAGCACAGCTCGCTGATATTGAGAAACGCAACCAGCAGATACTAACGATTGCTATGGACCTTGGCTATGGCTCTTTGGGGCCATTCAACCGTGCCTTCAAGGAACGCACTGGCCTAACACCTTCTGAATATAGGAAAAAATCACTCACCGAGAATGAATAAAACTCGCCGATTTTGAAATTCTTATGCAGATTTTAAAAAAGGCGAGCCAGTTTCACGGCATTTATGCATGCTGCCACAAAATAAAACGAGTTACGACAGTGGCGGGAGTATAATCATATGGATCAGTTCGAGTTTATTGCGCAAGTATGGATCGGCAGTTTTATCTCTGATCTTGTCCGTTACTTCTGGGGTGCGGGCGGTGTTTTCCTGTTCGTCTATGTTTTGTTCAAGAAGCCTCTTGCGTCGCGCAAAATCAGAAAAAAGCATCCGCGTACAAAGCAAATGTGGCGTGAAATCCGCGCATCAATCGGGTCCGTTTGCATATATTCGTTTGTTGGTTTCCTAACTTTCTTTGGTGCTCAAGCAGGCATCATGGAGTTTTACGGTGATATCAGCGACTATGGCTGGTGGTACTTCTGGGGTTCAATTCTTTTGATGATTGTCGCCCATGATGCCTATTTTTACTGGACACATCGCTTGCTGCATCACCCCAAGCTGATGAAACTGTCGCACTATTATCACCATAAATCCATGAACCCTACACCCTGGACAGCCTACAGTTTTGATCCGATTGAAGCGGCCGTTAACGCTGTGTTCGTTCCGCTGTTCTTATTGTTTGTTCCTATGAACCACTGGGCCACCTTTATCTTCATGGGGCATATGATCATTCGGAACGCTATCGGTCATTCAGGGTATGAGCTTTTCCCCCGTTCTTGGGCGAGACACCCAGTTTTAGGGCAGATTAACTTGGTCATGCACCATGACCTGCACCATGCAAACGGCCAGTATAATTACGGCCTTTATTTCTCATGGTGGGACCGCTGGATGGGCACCGAACACCCAGAGTACCTTCAGAGGGCATCAGGCGATGACATAAAGAAAGACTCTGAAGCTTCCGGTTTGGTTGCCGCCGAATAATTGGGACCAAGCTGCTAAGTTAGGGGGCGTTTTCATGAGGTTTTCTAGGCAGCTATGCCATTCTCGGTTATTGACTTCGCCAAACGGCCTGTGATTTATTTCGTGGAATATGTGGTGTTTGGGGGCTTTCTTTCTAAAAGGTATTGCACGTGTGTTTGCTATTGCAGGCATGCATCCCTTTTGGCGGCCACTTACCGTGCCGCACGCCACACTAGAAAACAAACTCGCCGAAGCCTACCTAAGCGATCTGCTAACAGGCCCCTTAAAAGGCAAAAATCTGAAGATGCAGCGCGTTGATGCCTTCACGGAGCAAAGCGAAGTAGACGGCAGAGCGAAGCGAACCGTCAAACTAGGCGAGAAATCCACCATCGAACTGGGAGGCGAGTGATGAAAAAACTGTTCGCAACTATTTTACTGACACTTTCTTTGGCAGCAAACGCTCAGGAAGGTGTTCGGAACTATGCTAACATTTTTGATGGCCTAAACCCTACCGCTAAACAGGTTAAGGAAGTTCAGATATTTGACTTGTTTGCATTTGTGA
>JBFOLV010000131.1:0-4605 GCA_040830325.1 Kordiimonas sp.
ATGCCGCTTTCTCGTTATCAAAACTGACTAATATATATACCGTAACCATCTGGAATAACCCATCGTTAGCTATCTAAGTACTCAACCGACTATACGATAAGAAAATGTATAATGCGCTTATCAAACACATACTCACATATAGTTTATAGTTATTTTTACTATATTTAAGGCAATACTACTGCTATAAACAGTATAGGCATTATTTGATATTGAGAGCCAGTCGCATTTTTTAAAATTGAGTTTAAAGCGATTTTGGTTGTGGGCTTCAAGACGTTGGAGTTTTTGATGAGTAGATTATTAGGCGGCTTAGTTGCTGGCGTTATAAGTGCAGCTACACTATGTGGTTCAGTGTCCGCACAAGATTCAGGCTACCCATACATTGACTTGCTAGCCGACGCTGGCGATGCAATTAATCCAGTGACTCTAGGAAACGGCGTACAATTAAACGGCTGTGGTTCACAGGTTCATGCGGCAAGCGGAACCCCTACTTTTGGTCTTTGTGAAAGCGGAATGGACCTAACTGAATTTTCCATTACTTGGAAGGCATCTCTAAATCAATATGCCGACGGCTGGAATCCAAACTCCGCTGATTGGGTCGATATCGCAACATTCTCAGGCACAGATGTCTTGAATGGCCTTACTCTACTTGCTTCGACGGGAGCAGGCACTGCATTTGCGACAGCTGGTAATTATGTAATTGGCCTATGGGTTGAAATGACAAGCTCTAGTTCATGGGGTGCTGATGACGTTACAGTTACATTACCTGGCGGCATAGTCCGGTATACAGGCAGTGATAGCTGGTTGATGTCAGACGGAACAACCAACTATAGTTTCAACCTTACCTCTGTAACGGTAAATGCTGCACCGGTACCAGAGCCTGCCTCGGCTATACTTTTACTGACAGGCATGGCTTATATCGCGCGCCGTGAGCGAAAACGCAAAAAAGTTACAGCATAAGTCAAAAAAAACGGAGCCCAAAAGCTCCGTTTTTTTTGCTTTACTAATAACAATGAATTCTAGTTTTCATCCATCAGTTGCTGTTTCGCAACTGCCATAAATTCATCAAGCCTCTTCTCAAGGCGGTGATCTGACAAGTCTACATTTTTAGCTTCCAAGTCGGCATGTACTTTCCGAAGCACATCATCGTCGCCTTCTTCTTCCAAGTCAGCCGTCACAACAGAACCTGCATAATCTTTCACAGCATCGCCGGATAGACCCAACAGTTCAGTAGCAAGCCATTCGCCAAAAAGGCGGTTACGGCGTGCGCGTGCCTTAAAAACCATTGCCTCGTCATGAGCAAATTTGCTCTCAAAGCCTTTTTCGCGATCATCAAAAGTTGTCATAAGTTGTTTCCTCTACTCCGATTCTCTAAAGCACATAGTGAAATTCAAGATAGGTTTCAAGCGTTTCAGGCTAATTCTTGGTGTAATATCCATAGTTTAACAAATCTTACGCTGAAATGTTACAGAAAGATTGTCCCCGAAGGGGACTTCGGTTATGTTCGCGCCGAAATTATCCACTTTCCCTCTAGCGACGATGAAGAGGCATAAATGTCCCGCCGCAATAAACTTTACGAAGGCAAGGCCAAAGTACTTTTCGAAGGGCCCGAGCCTGGCACCATTGTACAATATTTCAAAGATGACGCTACGGCTTTCAATGCCAAGAAGAAAGGTACCCTTTCTGGAAAAGGCGTTGTGAACAACATTATCTCAGAGCATATTTTTACTGCTCTATCTGATATCGGCATCCCAACACATTTTATTGAACGCCTTTCAATGCGTGAGCAACTTGTAAAAGCGGTTGAGATCATCCCTGTTGAAGTGATCATCCGAAACGTTGCAGCTGGTGGCATTTGTAAACGTCTGGGACTGGAAGAAGGCACTCCACTTCCAAACCCGCTTGTCGAATATTGCTACAAGTCTGATGAGTTGGATGACCCACTTATCGCTGAGGAGCATATTCTTACATTCGGTTGGGCCGATGACGATGAGCTCGACCTCTTGACCCACTATGCTCTTCGTATCAACGATTTCCTTTCCGGCCTTTTTGCCGGAATCGGCATCAAGCTCGTTGACTTCAAGCTTGAATTTGGTCGCTTCTATGAAGGCGATGACTGTATCGTAATCTTAGCTGACGAAATTAGCCCTGATGGGTGTCGCCTGTGGGACATCAAAACAGGCGAAAAACTTGATAAAGACCGTTTCCGCAGGGACCTTGGCGGTGAAATGGACGCTTATCAAGAAGTTGCACGCCGCCTCGGTATACTGCCAAGCGCTGATGTAACAGAAATTGCTGATCACCAAAAATCCTCCACTCCTAAAAAGGAAGGCTAGCCCACCATGAAAGCCCGTATTCATGTAACTCTTAAGAACGGTGTTCTTGACCCTCAAGGTAAGGCGATTGAACACGCACTAAGCAACATGGGATTTGGCGGCGTAGATGAAGCCCGCCAAGGCAAATATATTGAGCTGGACCTCACTGAAACAGACAAAGAAAAAGCACGTGCGTCAGTTGATGAAATGTGCCGCAAGCTGATTGCCAATACGGTTATCGAAAACTACAGCATCGAGCTGGAGTAGCAGACATGAAATCTGCAGTCATTGTATTCCCGGGATCAAACTGTGACCGGGATATGGCTGTTGCCCTAGAAAAAATTACAGGCAACAAGCCCCAAATGGTCTGGCACCAAGAATATGATTTCGACAAAGTCGATTTCATTGCCCTGCCCGGCGGTTTCTCATACGGCGACTATCTGCGCTGTGGCGCTATGTCCGCAAGAAGCCATGTTATGAAAGAAGTTGTGAAACGCGCAAATGACGGCGTCCCAACTTTTGGTGTTTGTAACGGATTCCAAATCCTAACAGAAACAGGTGTTCTACCTGGAGCATTGATGCGCAATGCCAATCTCCATTTCGTATGTAAAGATGTTAAAATGACTGTCGAAAATTCGGACAGCATTTTTACAAACGGCTACGAGAACGGAGCAGAGATCACGATCCCTGTGGCTCACCATGATGGTAACTATTTTGCAGACAATGAAACGCTTGACCGCCTTGAAGGCGAAGGTCAAGTGGCCTTCAAATATGCAGAAGATATCAATGGAGCACAGCGCAAAATTGCAGGCGTCCTCAATGAACGCGGTAACGTTCTTGGCATGATGCCTCACCCGGAACGCATGATCGAGCCTGCACTTGGTGGCTCAGATGGTCGCGTTATGTTTGAATCTGTACTGAATAGCCTTGGTTAGGGAGTGGTAGACATGCAAGACGTTAAAATCACGCCCGAAGTAGTTAAAGAACACGGGCTCACTGAAGCAGAATATGAACGTATCGTTGGCGCAATGGGCCGCGAACCAAACATCACAGAGCTTGGCATCTACTCAGTAATGTGGTCTGAGCACTGCTCCTATAAATCATCACGCTTCCACCTAAAAAAACTACCAACAAAAGCACCTTGGGTAATTCAAGGCCCTGGTGAAAACGCTGGTGTGATCGACATTGGCGATGGTCAAGCCGCTATCTTCAAAATGGAAAGCCACAACCACCCAAGCTACATCGAGCCTTATCAAGGTGCAGCAACTGGTGTTGGCGGTATCCTCCGTGATGTATTTACAATGGGTGCACGCCCTGTAGCCAACATGAACGCACTGCGTTTTGGTGAGCCAGATCACCCAAAAACGAAGCATCTTGTTGCTGGTGTTGTAGAAGGCATTGGCGGTTATGGTAACTGCGTTGGTGTCCCTACCGTTGGCGGTGAAACAAATTTTGACCCATCTTACAATGGTAACATCCTTGTAAACGCTATGACAGTTGGCCTCGCTGAACAGGACAAAATCTTCTACTGCGCAGCAGCTGGTATTGGTAACCCCGTTGTTTATGTGGGTTCTAAGACCGGCCGTGACGGTATTCACGGTGCAACTATGGCATCTGCTGAGTTTACTGAGGACAGTGAAGAGAAACGCCCTACAGTACAGGTTGGTGATCCTTTCACTGAAAAACTTCTCATTGAAGCATGCCTTGAACTGATGGCAACTGATGCCATTATCGCCATTCAAGATATGGGCGCAGCTGGTTTAACCTCATCCTCTGTTGAGATGGCCTCAAAAGGCGGCGTTGGCTTTGAGCTTAACCTCGACAATGTACCGCAACGTGAACGTGAAATGACGCCATACGAAATGTGTCTGTCTGAAAGCCAAGAGCGTATGCTTATGGTCTTGAAGCCTGGCCGCGAAGAAATGGCAAAAGCTATCTTTGAAAAGTGGGAACTTGATTTCGCGGTTATTGGTGAAATCACAGACACTGGCAATCTAACACTCAAATTCGGCGGCGAGACAGTTGGCGATATGCCAATCAACAGTCTCGTTGAAGATGCTCCTGAATATGAGCGCCCATATGAGTACACAGCAAAGCGTGATGTGGCTGATGTAGCAGCACCTGCTGACCTCAAGAAAGCGGTTATGGATCTGATTGGCGGGCCAAACCTTTGTTCACGTCGTTGGATTTGGGAGCAGTATGATCACATGGTAATGGGCGATACCATACAGCGCCCTGGTGGAGACGCTGCTGTTGTACGCGTGCATGGCACTGAGAAAGCTTTAGCAATCTC
>JBFOLV010000132.1:0-5582 GCA_040830325.1 Kordiimonas sp.
ATAGTTGAGCGCGACAAGAACAATTTGACGCTGCACGCCCCCCCATAAAAAAACAAGGATATGTAGAAATTGGTCTAGATCATTTTGCAACGCATAAAGACCCTATGAAAAAAGCGTACAATGCCGGCGCCCTGCACCCAACCTCCAAAGTATATACACCTGATACCGCCACAACACTTATTGGTTTTGGTGCTTCAGCTATCAGTGCCTACAATGAGGGCTACACCCAAAACTCGCCCGATACAGGGTCTTATTATGCAGCGATTAATGAAGGGCGTTTACCTACGATAAAGGGACTAAAACTGAGCGAGGAAGACCAGCTTCGTCGGGGAATTATCGAGCATATAATGTGCTACAAAAGCCTAGACCTATCATCCCTTAATGCAGACCAATTTGAAGCAGAACTCACTAAACTTAAAACTCTCGAAGAGGACGGCCTCATTAGCATTAGAGATCAAAAGATGGGCATTGAATCAAATGCCGTGCAAGCCACCCGGTTAGCTGCCGCTGCTTTTGATGCATATCTCGCTCCATCGCAGCAAAAACACGCTCAAGTAGCCTAACAAATAAAAAGGCCCTTAGTCTTTCGACTAAGGGCCTTCTCCTCCCACCAACTAGGCTTAGAAACGATATCCAATGCCCAGTCCAAATACCCAAGGATTTAGATCAACATCAGCGGTTACAGCACCGCCGTTAATGCTAACGTCCGTATTCAGATAAATCTTCTTAACATCTGCATTCAGCATCCAGTGATCGTCGAGACCAATGTCAAGCCCTGCCTGCAATGCGAAGCCAAAACCATCTTCATATTCAATGGTGTCTAAAGCACCCGCATCTTCACTGTAGAAGAAAGTATAATTCAGGCCTGCACCAACATATGGGCGAATAGTACCGTGCGGATTAAAATGATACTGAGCCAACAAGGTTGGAGGCAACACCCACGCATGACCTAGGTCCAAATCGCCAAGCGCCGTACCAGTTGCACCAATGTTATGCTTGCTTGTCGCCAGGATCAGCTCTGTCGCAAAATGATCATTCCAGAAATATGTGATGTCCAACTCAGGCACCAAACTATTGTCTGCTGTCACGTTACCGCCAATTGAAACTGTACTGCTTTCATCAGGCACAACATCAATCAAACGCAACCTCACTTGCCACGGACTTTTATCTTCAGCCATAGCTGCACCAGCTCCCACCTGAAGAGCAACAGCGCAAGTTAGTACTTTGAAAAACGATTTAATATACATAATAGGTCCTCTCGAAACGTTCGAGCGGACCATATGTTTCAGGGCCTTATCTTCACTTGACAACAGTCAAATAAAACGCCTTTCAATCAAATAATTAGCAGGAAATCAGGACTCGTCTTCATCATCGATAAGAATGCGGTGCGCAGCACCATCCAGGTCATCATACTGACCGTTTTTCATCGTCCACAGAAAGGCTCCAAGGCCGATTAGTCCAAGTAATAATGCAATAGGAACCAAGAACAATAATACACTCATGAAAGTGCCCTTTTGCTGCGCAGCCGGAATGCGTTCAATATTACCACAAGCGAAGAGCCTGACATGGCTGCTGCTGCTATCATCGGTGTAACATACCCCAGCACCGCAAGCGGTACAGCGATAATATTGTATAGAATTGCTAACGCAAAGTTTTGCCGCACAAGTGCTGTCGACCTGCGAGCGGTTACCAAAGTATCATACACTGGTGAGAGCTTATCGCCCTGAAACACAATATCCGCTGTATTCTGGGTGATATCAATCGCGCTTGAAGGAGACATAGAGGCATCCGCAGCCGCAAGCGCTGGAGCATCATTAAGACCATCGCCAACCATCAGTACCTTGCTGCCGGAGACTTTAAGGGCGTTCAAATATTCACACTTTTCTGTTGGTGTTACTTCCGCCTGCACTGTGCTTATGGAGAGTTTCTTCGCGACTTCATTCGCTACAATTGCTCTGTCACCCGACAATAGATGTGTATTGATGCCTGCGCGCTGCAAAGCCTCAACAACATGAAAAGCGTCTGCCCTTAACTGGTCAGCAAATGTGAAATGTGCTTTTGGATCGTCATTCACAGACAACCACAGTTCGAGTGCACTGGTTCCCGTATCTTCGATATGCCGAGGGCCACACCATTTACGGCTTCCGATTTTTACAGTGTCACCATCGTGTATGCACTTAAGCCCCTTACCCGGCACTTCCGACACAGATATATCGATAAGCGTTCCCTCGTATGCCTCCGAGAGAGCTTTCGAAAGAGGATGTCGACTATGTACTGCAAGTGAGGCAGCGAGCCTCATCATCTCCTCAGAATAGTCACCTCCCAAGAGAGCAGGTCGCCCTATTGTCAAAGTACCTGTTTTATCAAACACAACGGTATCAATGCCGGACAAACGCTCTAGTGCATCACCCGATTTGAGCAGCACACCGTTCTTAAGCAGTTTGCCGCTCGCCAATACCTGGACCACAGGCACAGCAAGACCGAGAGCGCAAGGGCATGTAATAATAAGCACCGTAACCGCATGTAATAGTGCAACTTGCCACTCAGCGCCCAAAAGCCACCAACCAGCAAACGTTAATGCGCCAAACAAATGTACAACTGGTGTGTAAAGCGAGGCTGCACGGTCAGCAAGGCGTACGTATTTTGCTGCGCCCTGTTCTGCAACTTCCATCATGCGGACAATTTCACTGAGCAAACTGTTTTCACTGGCCTTGGTTACAGCAATTTCGAGCGGCCCAGTTAGATTGAGCGTACCAGCAAAAACCTCGCCCCCCTTAGCAGCGTGCTCGGGCAAAGTTTCACCAGATATAAGCGACAAATCCACATCACTCTCGCCTTTGGTAATCTTTCCGTCTGCGGGGATAGTTTCCCCTGCTGCCACAACGACCGTCATGCCGCTTTTTAATTCACGTATCGGCACGCGCTGCAACTGTCCATCTTCCAAAACAGCCGCTGTACCAGCCAGTTTTGATAGCAGCTTAGAAGCAGACTCACGCGCCTTTCCCTTTGCGCGCGCGTCCAGATATCGCCCAATCAACAAAAAGAACAACAACATGGCAGCGGAATCGAAATAGACATGCTCACCGTGCCTGAGCGCTTCTGACACACTCATTATCGAGGCAAGGATAACAGCCAGAGAAATCGGCACATCCATATTGGTGTGCCCTTCCTTAAGTACAGACAAAGCTGATTTAAAGAAGGGTCGCCCCGAATATATCACTGTCGGCAATGCAATAAGAGCAGACACCCAGTGAAAGAAGTCCCGTGTCGCCATACCCATGGTTTCAGTGGTCGTTGTCCAGAGACCAACTGATATGAGCATAAGATTACCAGCCGCAAAACCAGCCACAGCAATAGCCTTCAACAAGGCCTTTTCTTGCGCCGAACTTGAGTTATCCGCCTCGTCATTACCTGGTGCATGTAATTTATACCCAAGCTTCACCACACTGGCGGCAATTATATCCCCAAGTTCTACCGGGCCCTGCCAGCTATAGCTAAGGCGTTCAGTGGTCATGTTTACGCGAACGTGCGTTATACCCTCTTGCGCTGCTACAGCATTCTCAATCAAACGTATACACGCCGCACAGTGAATACCTTCCACCGAAAGCTCAAGCCTGAAGTCTCCATTATCCTGCTTGTGAGCAATGGAAGAAAAAGCTGTAAACGTTGTTGCTGAATGTGAAGCACTATGAGCAGCTTCGCAGCCCACACAGCAGAAATCGCCGCTTGTTGTGGGCTCACCGCAATGCTTGCAGGCTATTGCTGCGGTACAACAATCCGCTCTGCCGTTTGAAACTGCTTCTGCTTCCACTCTACAAATACCCTTACTTCCCATTGGCCAGGCGCTGCCGATAATGCTGATGAAACATAACGTCCATCCGACACCTCTGTTAGATTTATAGTAAAATCACCGCCTGCTTGCGTGGGCCTGAAAAAATGTGCATCAACACGTGCACCAACAATGGCGCGGCCATTCGCATCAGTGAGCAAACTCGCGAGCTGACCATTCTTAAATTCAATCTCACCGGCCCAACCAAGAGCAGACTGTGCCTCAGCAGCAGCAATAGTCTCATTATAGTTAATGCCTCTATCATAAGACTTGTCCGTAACAACGCCAGTGTGCGTAGTGGTTGCAACATATACAAATATGCCATCCCAAATTGCCAAGCCAACAAAGAAGGCAACAAAGTACCACGGTATAAATCGATCAGATTTTTTAACTACGTCCATCTTTGGGTCCTTATCTTCCATGTCCTTAGCCTAAGGCTTTCCGCTCATGAAAACACCTTCATAAAACTGTGTTGCGCTACCAGCTGCATCAGATAGCTCAAAAGTTACTTCAGCTCTTGTCTGTTTAGGTTTCGGCGCTGCTACAAAAACACGGTAATGGCCCACACTATCAGCAAAAACAGACAAAGAATTTGCGTCAAGAGACCCTGCCCCCTGAACACGTATTTCAGCACCCTCCAAGCCTAAAACCTTAAGGCTGAAGTGCTTATCCTCATGTGTTTTATTGAGTATCTTAATATCATAGCCATTTCTAACATCCCCATTTGACAGCTGAACAAACAATGGGTTCCTGTCATGCAAGACATGTAACTCGGTTTCGCTACGATTCATCAAACCGTATAAAATAAAACCACCAACGATCGCGATGATTGATGCATAATAATATGTTCTCGGCCTGAATATTCTGAAGGTATCAGCCAGCCCCTTTTTCCGGCTTTCCTGATTACTTGTTGTATCATAGCGAATAAGCCCCTCAGGCAATTCAAGCTTATGCATCACGTTATTGCAGGCATCCACACAAAGGCCACACGCAATACACTCCATTTGCAGGCCGTCGCGAATATCAATACCCATTGGGCAAACCTGAACACATGCAGTACAGTCTACACAGTGGCCTCTATCGTCCCAGCTCTCGCCTTTTTTGTGCTTGCCGCGCTTTTCACCGCGCTCCTCGTCATACCCGATAATCAGCGTATCTTTATCGAACATTGCTGACTGAAATCGAGCATATGGACACATATAGGTGCAGACCTGCTCACGGGCAAAACCCGCCATCAAATATGTTGAACCTGTTAGCGCAACAATCCAACTTAGAACTGACCACGGCACATCAAAGTGAATGATCTGTTCAAGAAGCGTGGGGGCGTCATTAAAATAAAAAACCCAAGCACCACCAGTGAACAAACCAATTACGAGCCAAATAGAATGGGTGAGCCCAAGCTTCCATATCTTTTCAAAAGACCAAGGCGCTTTATAGAGTTTTAGGCGCTTTGCCCGATCGCCTTGAATGATACGCTCAACCCATACGAACAAATCTGTCCATACAGTTTGAGGGCAAGCATACCCACACCACACGCGGCCAAAAAGACTGGTAGCAAGAAACAGCCCTATGGCAGCTAAAATCAAAATACCCGTAAGGTAGTAAACCTCCTGTGGCCAAATTTCGATAAAAAAGAAATAGGCCCGCTGGGTAGACATATCGATCAAAATTGCCTGATCTGGAGCGTGTTCACCGCGATCCCACCGCAAAAATGGCGCAAGATAATAAATACCTAGCAAGGCGATCATCGCCA
>JBFOLV010000133.1:0-8063 GCA_040830325.1 Kordiimonas sp.
GACACAAGTTTTGGCGGAGCGTTTAAAGGGAGATCAGCAAATTATAGGTATCGACCTCCAGGAAGTCGAGCCTGTGGCTGGAGCCCAGCTTTGGGTTATGGATTTCTTAGATGAGAATGCAGAAGAGCGATTGATGGAAGCCCTTGATGGGCCAGCGGATGTTGTACTTTCTGATATGGCAAATTCTGCTACTGGGCACAAACAAACTGACCAAATTCGCACAATGATGCTGTGTGAGGCTGCGCTTGACTTTGCCATTAAAGTTCTTGCGAAAGGTGGTTCTTTTGCGGCGAAAGTCTTAGCAGGTGGTGCCGACGCAACGCTTACAAAACGGATGCAATATCACTTTAAAACTGTGAAGCATGCGAAGCCGCCTTCAAGTAGAGCTGGATCAAAGGAATGGTTCGTTGTTGCGCAAGGTTTCAAAGGGCTTAATGAACCAGAATAAGTACTAATTTCATTTTTGTGCCTTTTCTCGTCAGATTCAGATTGTCTTTACCATCGCTTCGAGGTATTGAACGGCGAACATCCAAAACCTGGATCCGGTTTGACAGAATATTTTACTGTCGGGCCTGCGCTTAGCGCTCCACTGATGAACAGGAAAGAAAATGGATATTCGCCTCGGTCTTACTTTTGATGACGTACTTCTCGTTCCCGCCGCTAGTGATGTGATGCCAGCACAAGTTGATGTGCGCACTAAACTCACTAAGGAAATTTCTCTTAATATGCCGCTATTGTCTGCCGCTATGGATACGGTGACTGAAGCTCCAATGGCTATTGCTATGGCGCGTATTGGGGGTATCGGCGTTCTTCACCGTAATATGTCGAATGAAGAACAAGCAGAGATGGTTCGTCAGGTTAAAAAGTACGAATCAGGTATGGTTGTTAATCCGGTAACAATGTTTCCTGATCAGACGTTAGCGGAAGCTATGGGGCTTATGGCCACCCATAAGATTTCAGGTATTCCAATTGTGGAACGGAGTGATAACCCGGGTCCTAAGAAGCTTGTTGGTATTCTTACAAACCGTGATGTCCGCTTCGCTACACAAATGGATCAGCCGGTTGCTGAACTAATGACCAGAGAAGTTGTAACGGTGGAAGAAGGCGTTTCTGGTGATGAAGCAAAGCGGATGTTCCATGAACACCGGATTGAGAAGCTCATTGTCGTGGATGGCGATTACCGCTGTGTTGGTCTTATCACTGTAAAGGATTTAGAGAAGGCGGTCGCTAATCCTGATGCCTGTAAAGATAAGCAGGGCAGGTTGCGAGTAGCTGCTGCAACAACTGTTGGCGATAAGGGTTATGAGCGCGCTGAGGCTCTCGTAGATGCTGAGTGTGATTTGCTGGTTTTAGATACAGCACATGGCCATAACTCCAGTGTGATTGCCCAGGTTAAGAAGATCAAGAAACAGTGGGGCAATGTTCAGCTAGTTGCAGGTAATGTTGCAACGGCCGCGGCTGCCGAGGCACTCATTGACGCTGGTGCTGACTGTATCAAGGTTGGAATTGGTCCAGGTTCTATTTGCACGACGCGGATTGTAGCAGGTGTTGGTGTGCCTCAATTGACAGCTGTGTATGATGTTGCAAATGCTGCTTCAAAACATGGTATTCCAATAATTGCTGATGGCGGCCTTCGTACGTCAGGCGATGTAGCAAAGGCGATTGCTGCGGGGGCGAGCGCTTGTATGGTTGGTTCGCTGCTTGCTGGTACTGAAGAGGCTCCTGGTGAAGTTTTCTTATATCAGGGACGGTCATATAAAGCATACCGTGGTATGGGGTCTGTGGGCGCGATGGCTCGCGGTTCTGCAGATCGTTACTTCCAGGCTGACGTTAAAGATTCACTCAAGCTGGTTCCTGAAGGTGTGGAAGGCCAAGTGCCATACAAAGGCTTAGCTGGCACAATGCTTCACCAGTTAGTTGGAGGTTTGCGAGCTAGCATGGGCTATACAGGAAGCGCGACGATCGTTGATATGCACGAAAATGCAGAGTTTGTCCGTATTACAAACTCGGGTTTGAGTGAGAGCCACGTACATGACGTTACAATCACACGTGAATCACCCAACTACCCGACAAAATAAGGGGCTAGTTCGCTAGTCCAGAAAGTAACTATGAGGCCTTCAGCCCGTATTGCAGCTCTTGTTGAGTTGGTATCAGAGATAGAGGAGGGCATCGCCGCTGGCGGTGCCCCTGCTGATTCTATTGTGAATCAATATTTTCGTGCACGTAGATATGCAGGCTCTAAAGATCGTCGCGCCATTTCAGATATGGTGTATGAGGTTTTGCGTCAGCGCGAACTATTGTTATGGATGCTGTCCGATCAGGTAAGTGCGCGAGGGCTCGTTATTGCTTATTTGCTACTGAATGATGAACAGTCGCTCACGTTATTTGAAGAGACCGGACAGTTTGCTCCCGATGCACTTTCTGATTCAGAAGTTGATCTGATTGAAAAGCTAAAGTCGATAAATGCCCTTGAGGCGCCTGCCACGGTTAAACATAACATGCCATTATGGGCCTTGGGTCAGTTAAAAAAACGCTTTGGTTCGACGCTTTATGACGCCGCTGATGCTATGAATAAAGCAGCGCCTGTTGATCTCCGCCCCAATTTATTGAAGGTGGACGACAAGTTTATCTCTGATTTTTTAGATAAATCTGAAGGTTTTGAAGCAACAAAGCTATCGCCATTTGGTGTTCGTTCTCAAAAAAATATAGGTCTAGGCGGTATACCTGAATACAAGCAGGGAAAACTTGAAGTACAGGATGAGGCAGCACAGGTAGCTTCATTGCTGGTGGACGCGAAGCCGGGCATGCAAGTGGCGGATATTTGCGCGGGAGCTGGAGGTAAAACACTTCTGGTCTCATGTCAGATGGCCAACAAAGGCCAGGTGTATGCCTATGATACGTCCGGCAAGCGATTAACTGAATGCAAGAAACGCATTGAGCGTGGCGGCAATAGAAACGTTCAGGTTACACAGTTAAAGCTAGACAGCGTTTCCCGTAGCAAGGTGTTTGAACCGGTTCTTGGTAAATGCGATCGGGTGTATGTCGATGTACCATGTAGCGGATCAGGCACATGGCGCCGAAGCCCGGATCAGAGATGGAGAATGAATGAAGCTAAGTTAGCAAAGCTGAATGACACTCAGTTTGCACTGCTGACAGAGGCTTCTGCTTTGGTTAAAGCTGGTGGGAGGTTGCTATATATGACCTGTTCTGTTTTACCCTCCGAAAATGAGGCCATTGTTGAGCGGTTTATCAACACCTCAAGTGATAACTGGCGTTTAGTGAACTACAAAGATATTTGGTCAGAAACCATAGGTACTGAGTGTCCACACACAAATTCGTCAGTTGACGAAGCGCTTCAACTAGTTCCTCATGTGCATCACACAGATGGTTTTTTTGTAGCTGTATTAGAGCGCCAATAGTTAAGGCGAGTTAATTATGCGGTGAATGGCCATTTTTTTGCCTATTATTGCCGTAATGAATAGAGACAGTTAACTATTCGGTGGTTACAATAAGCAATCAAAGTGAGGTGTTGCATGTTGTTTTCAAAAGTTCTGTTATCAATGTCTGTCGTTGGCATGGTGTCTGTTACAGCTATAGCCCAGTCAGAAACTAAGTTTCAGAAGGTGTCTCATCAATTAGTGGCGCAAGCAAACGCTGCACTGAGTACAGATCAGTTTTCTGATGCTCAGTTGTTGTATGAACGTGCTTTAGTCGCGTCCCCATCCAATATTGCAGCACTTATAGGTCTTGGCCGATCTCATGAAGGGCAGGGACGCGTAGGTAAGGGGTTAAAGTATTACCGGCAAGCGCTAGAGATTGAGCCTAATGATCAGCGGGCCCTAGAAGTACAGGCTTTGGCTTTTTTGAAGCGCGATATGAAAGACCGCGCAGATAACAACCGGGAAAAATTAGCACGTTTATGTGCTAGTGGGTGTGCAGCTCTTGCAGCGGTTGAGACAGCGATTGAAGCGTACCAGGTTGATAAAGATGAGAAAACTGCATCTATTGCAGAAAATAAAGACGGCTAACCCACCTTTCTTAAACAAGAGCTTTCTTAAACAAGAGATTGAAAGCGCCGTATAGGCGCTTTTATCTATTTTACAGTTATGGTGTCATGATTAGCAGCCACGTGAACCCAGCGATTGGCTGCAGAGGCTGAGACTAGGTGGTCTTCTGTCTCCAAAACTGGCGCCCCGTCAATCATGCGGCATATACCGCTCCAACTTATCATTTCTCCGTCATCAGGAAAGCTAACAACGAAGCTAATTGGTAGGGCATTATGCATGCCTTCTTTTTCTGGTATTTTTGTTCCAACAAAACCTGTGATAGGAAACGGCCGAGAAGGAGGGGTTACTGAAAAGTAAGTGCCGCTCAGTTGCCCTGTTTTACCATCAATTGATTCGAATATTATTTTAGCATTCACATTGGTTTTCCATTCGCCGCGAATGTCTGAACAATCTCTAGAGAATGCTGCTGTGGGAACAAGGCTAGCAACGAGTGTGCCGACTAGCAGTATGTTTTTTAATCTCATATCGTTTCCCCCCCCAAAAAAAAACAGCTAGCCTGTGGAATACAGGCTAGCCGCAAATAGATCGAGTTATTTAAATGATCCAGCCCAATCCGCTGAAATGTATGTAAATACAGCCCATGCTGCCAAGTTTTGGCGTAGATTTTCGGGCTTTACTTTATCGAGTGTATCATCAGCTGTGTGGTGAAGATCAAAATAGTCCGTACCATCTTGCATTAAGTCCGCTAGTGGCATGCCAATGTCACCTATACGTCCTACATCTGGTCCACCATTTGCTGTGCGCTCGTGCCGAATAACACCTAAAGGACCCATTAGCTGTGCCATTTTGTCTATAACGAAAGCAGAGTCGCGGCTTACTTTTGATGCGAGAGCCCATATCGGACCAGCACCAAAATCGGACTCAGCACCAATTACATGATTGTCGATGTCATCTTTGTGGGCGCGCGCATATTCAAAGGCACCAATAAGACCGAGCTCTTCAGCTGCAAATAGAACAACGCGAATAGTTTTGCGTGGTGTTGGAGCTAGCCGCTTAATAAGGTCTGCGGTTGCTATGTTCAGGGCTACGCCAGCACCATCATCTACAGCACCAGTGCCGAGATCCCAGCTATCAATGTGGCTGCCAATAATCACGACTTTCTCTGGTTCCTCTGTACCTGTGATTTCACCTATTACATTGAACATGGTGACATCACCATGTTCTTTAGTTTGAACATCCAAGTGAATTGAGACTGGTTTTCCTCGCGCCAAGATGCGTTCTAGCAAATCTGCATCTGGGTTTGAAACTGCCGCAGCGGCAATACGTGGTAGATCTTCAACGTAAGTAACGCCGCCGGTATGAGGCAAGCGGTGACTATCTGTACCAATAGAGCGAATGATAATAGCTTTCGCACCTTTCTTGGCAGATTCACTAGCACCAGCACCGCGGGCACGTACAGCAGGGCCGTACCCTGAACCATCGATATGGCGTTCCATACGATTTGAAATGAAAACGATTTTGTCTTTTACCGCCTCATCAGGGGCCGCTTGTAGATCTTCAAATGTTTTAAAATGTGCGATTTCGGCTGTGATGCCACCTTCTGGTGTAGCAACAGATTTACCGAGAGCAGTAATGCTAAGTGGCTGGGTGTAGGGTGCAATTACTTTTGCGCTTTCAGAAATGCGTTCCCATTTGGCGACTGTCACTGGCTCTGTATAGACTTTGTCAAAGCCCATCTTTTCCATTTTTTTGATAGCCCATTCAACGGCTTCAAGCTCTTTTTTACTTCCGCCTAGGCGCGGGCCAATCTCAGTGGTTAGAGATTCAAGGAGGTCCCACGCAGTATCATCTTTCAGAGCTGCATCGCGGAGCATCTTCGCTGTTTCGATGGTCTTGTCTTCTAACGGTGGCTGTTCTGCTGCTTGCAGTGAAGTCGCAGACAATAAAAAAGCAGCACCAACCGCTGCTTTTAGTGTGTTTTTTAGTATCATCACTGTCCCTCTAGTTAATTACGAGTGCACAGTGAAACAGAGTGACTTAACCGTCAAGCCCTTCCAGCCATGTTGAAAGGTCTTCAAGTGCTCTTTTACTCATGGCTGGCTTGCGCTCTTTCTTTTTCACCTTATGTGCAAATGGAGGAAAGAGGCCAAAATTTACATTCATGGGTTGGAAGGTTTTAGCGTCAGCACCACCTGTTATGTGGCTCATGAGTGCACCAAAAGCTGTGGTTGCAGGGGGCGGTGTGACAGTTTGGTTTAGGCGTTCTTGTGCTGTAAATAATCCAGTCATAAGGCCCATGGCTGCGCTTTCGACATAGCCTTCGACACCAGTGATTTGGCCAGCAAAACGAAGACGGGGATCCGCTTTCATGCGCATGGTTTCATCAAGAACCAATGGGCTGTTTAGGAAAGTATTGCGATGAAGTCCGCCTAGACGAGCAAATTGAGCATCTTCTAAACCCGGGATCTTTTTAAAGATACGCGTTTGTTCGCCGTACTTAAGTTTCGTTTGAAAACCCACAATATTATATAAGGTGCCCAGTTTGTTATCCTGACGGAGTTGAACCACAGCGTGGTGCTTTTCATCCATGTTGGGGTTTTGTAATCCGACAGGTTTCATTGGGCCAAAACGTAAGGTTTCTAGCCCTCTTTCAGCCATAACTTCAATAGGCATACAGCCTTCAAAGTAGGGTGTGTTTGCTTCCCACTCCTTAAAGTCTGCTTTTTCGCCTTCATTAAGGTCGTTGATGAACTCTTCATATTGTTCTTGGTTCATCGGCAGGTTGATATAGTCTGCGCCGTCGCCTTTATCGTAACGGCTTTGATACCAAGCACGATCAAAGTTTATGCTGTCTTTATAAACAATGGGTGCAATGGCATCAAAGAAAGCCAAACCATCTTCACCGCATAGGTCGAGTACAGCCTCGGAAAGAGCAGGGGATGTTAGCGGGCCTGTTGCCACAATAACCTTGTCCCATTCTTTAGGTGGAAGACCCTCAATTTCACCGCGCTCAAGTGAGACATTCCTGTGTTTCATGAGTGTTTCTGTGACATCATCAGAAAAAGCGTCCCTATCAACGGCAAGTGCGGAACCTGCGGGCACTTTGTGACGCTCTGCTGCAGCCATAATGATTGAGTTCATCCGGCGCATTTCTTCATGAAGTAAACCAACAGCATTGTTTTCATAATCGTCGGAGCGGAAGCTATTTGAGCAAACCATCTCAGCCAAGCCGTCAGTAGAATGTGCGTCTGTTTTGCGGACAGGGCGCATCTCATGAAGTACGACAGGAATATCGCGTTCGGCTAGCTGCCAAGCTGCCTCTGAGCCTGCAAGGCCACCACCGATAATATGAACTGGTTTTATTGTAGATGTCATGGTCGTTACTCACGGTTTGATAGCAGGAAACATTGCCTAGCCGAATTTGAAGCCTGTTTAGCGGAGTAAACTTCATTTTGTAAGAAAAAAAGCTATGCTCTGGGGAATGCATGGCTAATAAGTAAAAAGTATATGCCCTTAGACACTAGAACAATATTCAATAGTTTGTTGGAGTGGCCGCACCGCGGCGCTGGCAGCGAAGACGAGATGATGGCGAGAGAGATGTTAATCACTCATCTTGAGGGTGAGCACGGCGTTGATATCGTTGAAGAAGCCTTTTACGCCCCGGCAACCTACCTACCTTTTTTTATGATGATTGCTGTAGGTGCTGGGTTGGCGATATGGACTGCATCTGAGATGCTCTATTTTTCTCTGGCCATTGGTTTGCTCACCTTTATAAGCCATGTCTTGTTTTTTGATTGGCGCGTCAGCCCGCTGATTTGGTTTAGTCCAAAGAAAATAACAGCTAATCTAGTAGCGAAGAAGGGTAGTGGTAAGAGACTCTTTATTCTTATGGCTCACTTGGATAGTGCCCCTGCATCTTTCGCCTATAGACCAGACCAGGTTAAAAACTTCACTGTTTCAGTGTATTTGAGTACGGCACTATTTGCGAGTTCAGTACTGATTCCAATCTTTGCTATAGCCGGTTATATGGCTCCATCTTGGTTTCTCTTTTTGTTA
>JBFOLV010000134.1:0-4527 GCA_040830325.1 Kordiimonas sp.
ACATCTGCTGTTACCTCTTCACCTCGGTGAGCAGGTAGGCAGTGTAGGAAAATCGCTTCTGGTGCAGCTTGCGCCATAAGATGTGCATTCACTTGATAAGGTTCAAGTGTTTTGAGGCGGAAATCCGTGTCTTCATCCCCCATGGAGACCCATGTGTCGGTGAAAATGGCGACAGAATCTTGTGCGGCAGCTTCTGGGTCAGTGGTAACGCTGACATTTCCACCTTCAGCCTCAGCCCATTCAAGGGTTTCTGAATCTGGGCTGAGTTCTGCTGGGCATGCCAAAGATAAGTTAAACTCAAACTTAACGGCCGCTTCGATGAGTGAGGTGGCAACATTGTTGCCGTCCCCGATCCATGCAACCTTCTTACCTTTAAGGTCACCTAGATGTTCTTCAAGCGTGAGCATGTCAGCCATTAACTGGCATGGGTGCGAACGATTGGTAAGGGCATTTACAACAGGCACACTACCTTTTTCAGCCAACTCCAGTACTGAGGTGTGAGAATTTGCGCGGATCATGACGGCATCAACATAAGAGCTCATAACACGAGCCGTATCGGAGACAGATTCACCCCGACCAAGTTGCATGTTGTCGCCCTGAAGCACAACTGTTTTTCCGCCCAACTGATGCATTGCCATTTCAAAGCTGATGCGTGTCCGTGTGGATGATTTTTCGAAAACCATCGCAAGTGTATGATCCTTCAGGGGCGCACCTTCATCGATTGCCCCTTTAGGAAGCCCTCGTCGTGCAGCCTTCCATTTTTTTGCAGTGTCTAGAATATGACGCAGCACATCAGCTGGTATATCCCGGAGGTCAATAAAATGGCTATTTGCGTAGACTGAAGACATAACTCATACTTTCAAAATGGGACGAACTAATCCGCCTTGGCAGCTAAGTCGGTTAGTGCTGCATCTAGTTTTTCCATTGCTTCGTCAATGTGGCTTTCATCGAGAATAAGCGGTGGCAACATGCGTACGACCATATCACCTGCAACAGCAGGCAACATGCCACGACCAATAAGGTCCACTACAATGTCACGCGTAGGGATGGATGGTACACGAATGCCAGCCATTAAACCTTTGCCGCGCACTTCAGTGACAAGATTGCTGTGGCGCTGCTGTAGAGCTGCAAGGCGACCATGGAGCAGATTACCCATTTCTGTAACGCGCTCAAGAAAACCAGGCGCGAGCATTTCATCCAGCACAGCATTACCAACAGCCATTGCAAGCGGGTTGCCGCCGTATGTTGTACCGTGTGTACCAACAACCATACCTGAGGCAGCATCTTCAGTTGCTAAACAAGCACCTAGCGGAAAGCCGCCACCGATACCCTTTGCACAAGCTGCAATATCTGGTGTTACCCCTGCCCATTCATGTGCAAACAGTTTACCTGTACGGCCCATGCCACATTGAATTTCATCAAAAACGAGGAGAATGCCGTTTTCGTCACAGATCTCACGGAGCGCTTTAAGTGTTTCATCATCAATCGGGCGAATGCCACCTTCACCTTGAACTGGTTCTACCATGATGCCGCCAGTTTCAGGGCCAATTGCCGCTTTTACCGCGTCAAGGTCACCGAATGGTACTACATCAAAACCATCAGGTAGTGGTTCAAAGCCTTTTGTTAGCTTCTCTTGGCCAGCAGCAGCGATACCAGCAAGCGTACGGCCGTGGAAAGCTGAAGCCATAGTCACCAAACGGTACTTACCGGCGTTGCCTTTGTCGTGGTGGTACTTGCGTACCATCTTAATGGCGCACTCTATTGATTCTGCGCCAGAGTTTGTGAAGAAAACAGTATCCGCAAAACTTGCTTCAACAAGGCGCTTGGCTAGACGTTCACCTTCTGGAATTTGGTATGTGTTTGCACAGTGCCAGAGTTTGTTGGCCTGTTCTGTTAAAGCATTCACCAAAGTTGGGTGAGAATGCCCCAGACACATCACACCAATGCCAGAGTAAAAATCCAAATATTTTTTGCCATCAGTGTCATAAAGGTACATGCCTTCTCCGCGCTCAAAAGCAACAGGCATACGGGCATAAGTTGGCATAATTGGTGTAATCACAGTTCTGTCTCCTGGCGGTGTTGCCATACTTTGGCAAACAGGCTTTTTATAGCTCTAATAAACACTGAACCGGCACGTGTTAACGTACCGGCTTGCATGTGGGCAGGATGCCTATCGCCCTTACGGAAGTCAATGCATGGCGCACGATATTTTTGCCGGATTTCCGGCAATGAAACGGGGATTTTTAAGCTTTTAGCCGGTAGCCTTTGAGGAAGACGCGGTAAACCCACAGAATGAGTACGATATTTACGCTAAGCGTAAAATAGACGCCCGTCGTAATGTCGCTATCCGCATGATCAATAAACCCATATCTGAAGCCATCGATCATATAGAAGAATGGGTTAATGCTTGAGAAGATCTGCCACCCTTCGCTTAGACGTTCAATGGAATAGAATGTACCCGATAAAAGGCTTAAGGGCGCAATTACAAAGTTTGTTACAGCAGCGGAATGGTCAAACTTTTCTGCCCATACACCAGTTAATACCCCGATAAGCGATAGCATCGTGCTGGCAGCAAGTGCAAAATAAAAAATGGCCCAAGCATGTTGTATAGAAAGTGTCGTGCCAGGCATTAGTATAAACGCCAAGCTAACTGATAAGCCCACAACCAGACCGCGGGTGATTCCACCGAGCGTGTACCCAATTGTTAGTTCGAGAGCTGAGAGCGGCGGCATCAAGCTGTCTACAATGGTGCCTTGCACTTTTGCAATCAGGATTGAGGAACTGGTGTTTGCAAAGGCATTTTGAAGAATTGCCATTAAAATAAGACCCGGCGCTAAAAATTGTGCATAGGGCATATCGGCAATCATGCGTCCGCGGCCACCAAGGGCTAGTGAGAATATCACCATAAACAAGATTGTTGTTACGGCTGGAGCAAGGAGCGTCTGAGTCCATACCTTCATGAATCGGCGCGACTCGCGTGCATATAGAGTCCATAAACCGACCCAATTTACAGCGCCAATGGACCTTGAACCGAGTTCGCCATAACTATTTTGCGCTTTTATTTGCACTAAACTGCTCCTTTTTCTCAACTTTACCTACATATGAGGTTAGATGGGGCCTTGGCAAGAGGGTGTCGACGAGGATATAAGCAACATTAATTCGCTTAGTGCGACATATTTTTTAGCCATTCATTATAAGGGAATAAAAATGGCCTGGACGGAAGACCGAATCGAGAAGCTCAGAAAACTTTGGGATGATGGCCTCAGCGCGAGCCAAATTGCAAAAGAGCTCGGTGAAGGTGTTACTCGTAACGCTGTTATTGGTAAAGCGCACCGCCTTGGTCTTAAATCCCGTCCATCACCTGTGAAAACAGATGGCGAAAAGAAAAAGGTGGCGCCTAAGAAGGTCGTTAAAAAGACGGATAAGAAGTTAGTCTCACTTCTTGATCTTACAGACCGTATGTGCAAATGGCCGATCGGACACCCTGGTGACGATGACTTCCATTTCTGTGGTAAGCCATCAGAACCTGGCATGCCTTATTGTGCGGGACACTGTGCTGAAGCGTATCAGGCACAGCCGCCTCGTCGGGATCGCCGTCAACCACCACGCCCACCTATTATGTAGGTGCTTAAACCTCATTCGGTTTAGGAACTCACAATAAAGATACATTATAACGCTTGCTCCTTCCGGTGCAGGCGTTAAATATATGTGAGAAATGTAATTCATTGAGAAATTTGAAAGTGCTGGAGGGCTCTATGAAAATGAGGAAGTTTATTGGTGGTGCGGTTGCTGCTGTAATTTTGGCTGGTTCTGTAAGCCCGATGGTTGCTCAGGCTGATGGTAAAAAAGAACGGTATCTAGAATCACAGTACCGCCATGATATGATGGAACACGCTAAATATATGGCAGGTAACATGATGCAGCTTCTAAAAGGGCAAGCAGCCCATGAAGGTCATATAGAGAAACTTGCGGATATTTTGGCTCTTTCTGCATCTATGACCAAGGCATCATTTGAGAAGGATACACGTGGCATGGAAGGCCACACGGAAGCGAAAGACGCTATCTGGGAAAATTGGGAAGAGTTTGCAGAAGCGGCGGATAAATACTCAGCTGATGCCGCAGCATTTGCTGTTGCTGCCAAAAGTGGCGACAAAGCCGCAACAGGTAAAGCGTTTGGTAAAGCGATGAGCAACTGTAAAAGCTGTCATGATAAATACAAAGATGGCTAAAGCTTTTTTGCTTTGAGTGTACTTTAAAAGGGGCCTGACTGGCCCCTTTTTATTGGGTTAAAATATTTGATAATAAAGCAGACCACCAACAATAGCCATCAAGAGAAACGCCACAGTTGTTGAGGCAATTTTGGGGTGAGGTGTGTTCTCTGTCACCATTTTATTGCCTGTTATCATAGGAAGTAGAAGGTTTGTCTGTTTCCGCACTCCATAAAAGATAATGACCAATATGTGCAGGCCTATAACGCCAAAGAGAACATACCCAAGTGTTTCATGTAGTTCGGTGATGTCTGATGTA
>JBFOLV010000135.1:0-9207 GCA_040830325.1 Kordiimonas sp.
AACTCCCTCGCCTCACAAGGGGTCAACAGCGTTTTACCTATGCTCTCTCCTCTGGCTCTCATATCAGCCCCACAATTCTTTTGCAGGTAAGCAGATTTGATCACCGTCATATTGCAACGCGCTAGAACGGTCATTCCCGAGTAACAAAGGCCCGTCCAAATCAACGAAGTCAGCAAATGTCGCGACAACCATCGCTGGGGCCATCGCCAGCGAAGTCCCAACCATACAACCAACCATCACCCCCATCTCGCAGCGTTTAGCCGCTTCAGCCAAGGCCAATGCTTCTGTAAGCCCCCCTGTCTTATCAAGCTTGATGTTAATGTAGGCGTATTTGGCTAATAGGCTTGGTAGAGACCTTCTGTTTGTACATGATTCATCAGCACATAAAGGAATATCACCCCGATAGGCTACCAACTCATCGTCGGCATCTTTTGGTAAAGGCTGCTCAATCAACTCAACGCCATATTCCGTACAAGCATCAGCAAACTGCACCAACTCAGGAAAGGAAAATGCCTCATTGGCATCTACAATCATTCTTGCCTGAGGCGCAGCACTACGCACTGCCCTTACTCGGCTAAGATTATCTCCTGCTCCCAGCTTTAACTTTAACAGCGACTTGTCAGCATTTTCGCTCGCCACTCCGGCCATGTTTTCAGGCGTATCAACACCGATCGTGAAAGCCGTAGCAAAAGCGGAAGGCATTGAAATTTGGACCACATCCCATATACGTTCGCCCGATTGCTTTGCCTCTAAATCCCAAAGCGCACAATCAAGGGCATTTCTCGCAGGCCCAGCCGGCAATAAAGTCGCCAAATCTCTTCTTGCAAAACCTTCCTTCAGAAAAGGCCTTACACTCTCAATCTCTTTCGCAACCACCTCTAGATACGAAACATCTGACTCATGAGCCTCACATTCACCGCGACCTGTGTGGGCACCTACCGTGATTTCCACAGTAATTATGTAACTATGCGTCAAAGCCGCTCGGGAGATTGCAAATCCCGCCTTAAGAGGCCACGTTTCTTTTTTGATGGAAAGGCGCATC
This sequence comes from Kordiimonas sp., assembly GCA_040830325.1. GTDB lineage: Bacteria > Pseudomonadota > Alphaproteobacteria > Sphingomonadales > Kordiimonadaceae > Kordiimonas. Next base: position 1,043 of record JBFOLV010000135.1, read on the forward strand.
TAATTTACACCTAACTGGTCAACGATTGAACGAACACCATTTCGAACAGGATCGCAGCACGGCAGTCCAAGCTCCGCTTCCACAGCTCTCATGTAATCATGAGCTTCAAAAGCGGACATTTTTGAGGTGTTCACACAAACACCCGCAAATTGCACCTTGGGACTGGTCAATTTTGCTAACGACAAGTAGGCATCCACACACTCAGACAACCCGACGATAGGGAAATCAGGCATATCTTCTATATGTTCCCGTACAGCATCATGACAAAGCACCAGCCAGTTTGGCTGACAACCATGCAACAAGCCGACAGTGACCGCCGCAAACGAAGGATGGAATATAGACCCCTGCCCCTCTATAATATCCCAATGCTGAGCCTCATTAGCTGGCGTCAATGTTTCGGCAGCCCCAGCAACAAAGTCAGAGACAATAGCATCCACACAAATACCCTTACCCGCTATGAAGACGCCCGTTTGTCCGGTCGCACGGAATTGAGCCACACCCCGTCGAGCGGTTATCTCTTTCTCTATCGCCAGAGACGTATACATTTTGCCAACTGTGCAATCAGTACCAACCGTTAACAGTCGATTTCCCGTCCGCGACACGCCAACTGCAACTGGGTATTCTTTTTCTGGATGACGAACATCATAAAGTTTGCGGCCGCACGCTTTTGCTTTTTCAGCGATCTCTTTATGGCTGTTAAGGCGATGATGTAGCCCGGCGGCCACATCCATACCCTTTTCAAGAGCTGAGAGAATTACAGGAACCCACCGCTCATCAATCATTCCGCCAGCGGGTGCCAACCCAATTACCAGAGTTTTTGCCCCTGCATCCAACGCCTGCTCAAGCCCTAAATCAGGGAGGCCGATATCCACAGCTTCAGCAGCTTGCCTAAACTGACCTACACAATACTCAGGTCGCCAATAAGCAATTCCCGTGGCTGTTTTAGCATTCTCAAGAACCGTTTCATGGCCCAAAAAAAGCAAATATGGATGCTGCACTCAATCCTCCCGCTTAACATCTCAATGTTAAAGCTTAGGGAGAATCCACAGCGATTGTTTCCATAATAACTTTTTGTTTAGGTAGTATTTCCTAGAAACCAGAAGAAAGAAGAATTTATGTCGGAACGAACCTATTATATAGCTCTTCCACGTCTACATCTGGTTCCGATTTCAATACTTTTGATACCGGCAAAGTCTGATAATCCATATCAACCTTATCTAAACTCTGCATCTCTTCCATGATTTGTAGATACTCATCAACACTCTTCGCCAAGACCTTGAGAACGTAATCGCTTTCACCAAGCACAGCTTCACACTCAACCACTTCTGGCATAGAGGCAATCATATCTTCAAAAAGACGCGAAATGGACAGGGAATAATTCCGAATAACCACGAAAACGCGGAAATATGATACGCCCACCAACTTCCGATAGTCTAACTCCGCATGATAGCCTTGAATGACCCCAGCCTTTTCAAGCTTATTCATTCTTTCCCAGCAAGGCGTGGATGATAATCCTATCTCATCCGCCAACTGTAACTTGGTAATGCGCCCATCGCGCTGCAATGCTTTGAGGATCCTAACATCAAACTTATCTAGATCCTTATATTCTGAACTATTCTTCATTACTCTTATCTTCCAAAGTCATTCCACCCTAGGTGACGCTACATCTACAGCCTTCGAGTTAGAAACTACGTGGCTGAAACAATATATCCGATATTTTTCCTAAAACATCATACGTATAGGTCACCGTAGGGCCCCTTGGTTCATCATCGTTCGTAATTCTATATGTCACCACCCTACCCTCAGGCATGTTATGCTCGTAAACTAACTCAAAGACCGTACTCTCGGAAACATCTATATGTTTCCCAGAACGAGCAACTTGCGCGCTATCTAACAAATGCAAGCCTTCTTGATTAAAAGCTGACTGCTCGGCTTGCCCACTAAGATAAATCTTGGTGAAATCACGTACCTCAATAGATGATTCTTGCTCTGCCAAAGCACTGTAAGGAGCATATGCCGGGTTAAATAGCCCTGCCACTGCAGAAGCAATTTCGATAGGATGGCCAAAACCAGTATTGGTTAAAACAGCTAAAGTTAACCCGTCTTCATGGTAACGTACGATGGCAGACCGAAACCCCTGCCAAGAACCACGGTGAGCTGAAAATTCACGCCCCCTTACATTACCAGTCCACCAGCCAAAACCATAATTGTGCGGGCCAACGGATCCGTCTGGAAACGCAGTACCTTTGAATGTTCTAGACAGAACATTCTGTTTCAAAAGAGTACCGTCATGAAGGGCTGCGTCCCATTTGGCTACGTCTTGCAGAGAAAATATCAAGCTGCCATCAGCTGTACGATTGTAGAAATTAGAAATAAACGGAGCATGTACCAACCGGCCATTAAAAAATTCATAGCTCTGAGCACGATTAGCGACAATTTGGCTATTTTCGTCTATCTGGGCCGTATTCATGCCAAGCTTACTAAAGATATTCTCCGCAAGAAAATCTCCAAAAAATTGGCCTGTTATCTGACGGATGATCATACCAATCAGAACGTAACCTTCGTTGCTGTATGCATACTGAGTCCCTGGTTCAAAAAGCATATCTGCTTTAGCTATTAACTCAAGATATTGCTCTTCAGTATATTCGTTACGCAGCTCTCTTAGATATTGAAGGATTGCCACCATCTGGCCGCTTGACGTATCGAGTTGTAGCGCACCGCCTTGACCGGTTACACTACGGATACCAGACCGATGCGACAGAAGATGTTCTATTGTAACGCGGTTCCAGAACTCCGGTCCATTAGGGAAGAAATCTGACAACTTAGCGTCTAAAGATAACTGTCCTTTCTCCACCAACAGCATCACGCCAGTCGCTGTAAACATCTTACCAATAGAGCCCACTTGAAACACAGTTTCAGGGCTGACGGGAACTTTGTGCTCAAGATTAGAAAAACCATAACCTTTTGAGAAAAGCGGCTTCCCATCCTTCAAAACAATGACTGCCGACCCAACGCCGCCTTGTCTTTGCATAACAGTATTTACCGCGATATCAATTTGAGCTTCAGACGGAACTGTCGCAGCACTCTCAGATGTTAAAGTAAAAACTGCCAACGAAAAAAGAGCCATCAAAAAGGCTAACATCACGCATGTTCCTTATTAATTGGTGATAATCATATTGCTTAAACTGCCAAAACCTCTGAAGCAGATATTTGGGGAACTCTAACATAGCTCTTGCAGAAAAAGCCGAAGAACTTCGGACTTGAAAAAGGCATAATTTCTTAAATTTACCATTTATCCAGATATTATTTCTGTCGCATATGGGCGCACCAATCATATGTTGTCTGGATACAGCTCAGTCTATCGCCCTGCCAACAACACACGAACCTTCTAACTCAAGCCAACAACTCAGCAAAATTGGGAGTTCAGATATGTCCTGAGCAGGGATTTTGTGAGCCCTGAAACTATGGAAAACACCACGGCAAAACGATAAAAGTTCTTTCAGTATGATAATGGCGCACCCGAGAGGATTCGAACCTCTGGCCTCTGCCTTCGGAGCCATCTTTTTGGGTGTCATTGCATGTCATACGATGTCACCGAATGTCACTATTTTTGTAATTATATCAATTAGTTACTAAAATTTATGGCAGGTCATTCGGTGACACCGTTTGACATCAAAAGACAGCATTTTGCGCTTCCAGCGCGCTATTTTTTTGGGACTGCGCCATGAAAAGATCGATTACGAGAAAGCTTCTCGACACAACCAAACCTAAATCATCCCCTTACGACATTCGCTGCACCAGAATGAGCGGATTGATCGTCAGAGTCCAGCCTTCCGGCACCATGACTTTCTATTGCGAATATGGAAGGAACAAACGAGTAAAGCTTGGTCGAACCGACCACCTTTCCCTCACAGAGGCCCATGACCGCGTACGTGACATCATGAAAGATGTGTACGCTGGCGAAGATCCTGGCGAACAACGCCGGAAAATGCGCGAAGAACTGACCATCGAAAAGTTCATTGACGACTATTATGAAAATTGGGCGATCACGCATCTTCGGTCAGGGGAAGCGCTAGTAAAGCGCATCAAGTCAGCTTTCGACGCGCTGCTTCAACGAAAGCTTTCCAAGGTGACTTTGTTTGATATGGAGAAGTTCCGTGCGGCCCGGCTGAAAGGGGGCGCGAAAGCAACCACAGTTAATCGTGACACCGGGGCATTGCGCGCCCTTCTTTCACGCGCCGAAGAATGGGGTTTCATTGAAGCCAATCCGCTTGCAAAGCTAAAGCGCCTTCGGGTCGAGGATGTGACACCACCTCGATACCTTCAGGAAGACGAACGCAAACGCCTTTTCGAGGCGACAGAGGCCCGAGAGCAACGCCGCCGAGATGAACGGGACAGATACAACGTCTGGCGACGTGAGAGAGGTAAGAACGAGTATCCAGACCTCAACCAGCAAGCATTCACCGATTACCTGAAACCGATGATCATTCTATCGTTGAACACCGGGCTTCGGAGGAATGAGCTTTTCACGCTTACATGGGACAATGTACACCTAAAGCATCAGACGCCGTTTCTCACGGTCAACGCGGCCTTTGCCAAAAGCAAAAAATCACGCCATGTGCAGCTAAATGCGCTTGCCATTAAGACATTAAGGAGTTGGAAACAGATTGCTGACTTTAATGAAGGCAACCTGGTTTTCCCCGGTGCCGATGGCAAGAAGTTCGACAACACCAATTCGTCCTGGCGGCAGCTGCTCAAAGATGCCGCACTCACCAATTTCCGCTGGCACGATATGCGACACGACTTCGCATCGCGCCTTGCAATGGCTGGAGTTAACCTCAACACCATCCGCGAGCTCTTGGGACATTCCGATTACAAAATGACTTTAAGATATGCCCATCTCAGCCCCAATGAAGGCGCACAAGCTGTCGCTAAACTAGATATGAGTTTTTAATCTAATCGCCTTCAAGGAAATTATGGCTGCTTAAAAACATGCTTTGGGAAGCCACCATTCAAGCCACGCAAAAATCAGACACTCCTCACCGCCACTTAAAATACGACAATTTTGTTTGTTATACGACATTTTGTCGCCTATTGTGATTAATAATTGCTACTAAAACTGGAAAAGCAAAATGAAATGGCCAGCAGAGGCACTTCGAAAATTTCGAGAGACCACTAACTTCAGTCAACGCGAACTCGCAAAACAGTTAAGTGTCTCAACCAGACAAGTACAACGGTGGGAGCAAGACGGTGCACCACACGTCGTAGAGCTTGCTTGTCAAACCATTGATCCAGGAGACCGTATTTTGAGCGAGTTAAGTGATACCTCACATGCAATCCGTGCTAGACTTGGTCAATCCATCCAGACCCTGCAAGACCTTAACTTGGGGACTATGTCCTTAACTAGAATAGCAGATAGGATGGGCCTGAGTTCTTTTGAGCCACTCAATGACTTTGTTTCTGGCGTCGCTTTTCCCGACAAAGCGCTAATGTCAAAATACTGTGCGGTACACGGAATCAACTTTGATTGGCTTTGGCATCAAGAAGGCAATCGCATATTTGGAAACTTCAATGATGATATTATGTCAGCATGCAGTATTTTGGGCTGGCTAATGGAAGAACAGGACTTCTACCTTACATTACCAACCTTTCCTGTACCTCCCACGGTTCCAACTGAATGGATACAACGTATTGATTTTGTCCGATGCACTAACGAAGAATACAGGGGCGTACTGTGCGTACTATACATTGACCAATTCATTAGACCTGTACTGAATCTTTCGCGCTTTCATTTTTCAGCTGCCAATGGAAATAGTGGTGCCCGTAGCTTGCTGGAATTCTATGGTGTCCTAGACTTCATTAAATCCAATTTTCACAGCCTTGGCCAAACACTTCAAGGATACGAACTAGAAGTTGATGAATTCGACGCGTTAGCAAACGGCACTTTACATCCGTCCAAAGCTTTAAAACAGAGTCCATCGGACTGGGCAGACGCATTTCGCTGCAAAGCAATAGACAATTATGGAAGAAGTCGAGATAAGAACTATCTCTCAGCTGTTACTACGCTAAAAACAATGTTGATGGATCAGAAAGAGCCGGAACGTCTGCAACAAGACCTGACAAAAAGTGTTATCGAAATGAGTAAAGACCTGAAAGAAGACCACAGGTTTCACTTTATGCATAAAGTGCTGTCATACGACATGGAAAACAACTTAAGCTGATCCCAATCAGGTAATGCACGTCATGGTCGATATCACTGATAAAACTACAAGGTCGAGAATGATGTCAGGCATCCGCTGGATAGACTCGAAGTCCGAATGAAGGAAGTAAAGCTGTTGCCACGCTTATCACTAACGTAGCCGATGCGGCCTAGTCTTGTCGCTGCCCAAAAATTCATTGGTAAAATTCACTAATTTTAAAGTTAGAAACACCACATCAACGACAAAAAGCTTAAATCAACAATTGCGTGAAGCCCTCGAGTTATTCTAGAATCCCGTGAGAAGAGAAATGTACTCATGGTCCGGGGGAGATGTATCCATGGTTAACAATGTCACATTTACATCATGAGCAAACCCACGTTCATCGACCTCTTCGCTGGTTGCGGAGGCCTTTCCCTTGGATTGATCAAAGCTGGGTGGGAAGGTGTTTTTGCAATAGAGAAAACGCCTGACGCTTTTTCAACACTACATCACAACCTAGTTTCAGGTGAACGCTCCGGCTTTCAATGGCCAAGGTGGCTCCCTCAGGAAGCAACAACTACAGCCGAAATACTAAAGAAGCACAAAAAAGAACTGCGGCAGCTTAAAGGTAAAGTCGATCTGATAGCAGGCGGCCCGCCCTGCCAAGGCTTCTCATTCGCCGGACGCCGCAATTCAGATGATCCGAGAAACAAACTAACTGAAGAGTATATTCAGGTAGTGCAGTTGGTACGTCCCAAGTATCTTCTTTTAGAAAACGTGAAGGGCTTTAAGTCCGCTTTCAAGGGAAGTAATGATCCAGCGTATGCTGAGGTGGTCCGGCAACGTCTCTCTAGCTTGAAGGGAGGCGGATATCAGGTTTATAGCTCAATGATGAATGCTTCTGTGTTTGGAGTTCCACAACCTAGGCCGCGCTTTATCATGATAGGTGTTAGAAAAGACTTGATTTCAGCAAATAGCGCTCTTATCGATCCAATTGCATTTGCTCTGCAGTCTGCCGCCGAATTTCGTAACGCGAGAAAACTAAACGGTCATAAGATAACTGTCCATGAGGCTATTTCAGACCTTGAGATAACTGGGAAAAAGTTGGTCCCTTCACCAGATACTTCTGGTTTCAAACAAATACATTATAGACAGGCCGCAGTCCCCTCTCCCTACCAACAGTTAATGAGAGAGGGCTTGGACCCAGATAACACACCAAACAGCCTTCGCCTGCCTCGGCATAAGGAGCATATTATCGAGCGCTTTGAGGAAATTCTAGAGCGTTGCCCAAAAGGAAAGTCTCTCACCAAGGAAGACAGAGAATATTTTGGAACCAAGAAGCAATGCTTCACCCCGTTGGCGCCAGACGAGCTTTCCAGAACCATTACAACTCTGCCCGATGATGTGCTGCATTACAGTGAGCCGCGCATTCTGACTGTTCGTGAAAATGCTCGATTGCAATCGTTTCCTGATTGGTTTGAATTTCAGGGAAAATATACCACCGGAGGCAATCGTCGAAAAAAAGAGTGCCCAAGATACACGCAAGTGGGCAATGCCGTCCCTCCATTGATGGCTGAAGCATTGGGCTTAGCAATACTACAGCAGAAAAATATTTTTGATGAAAAATCTTGACCCCGCACAGTTCTCAGCACACGCACAGCTGAAAAACATCGTTGGTCAGGAAATGATCAACGATGACAATATTGCAATCAAAGAGCTTGTTAAAAACAGTATCGACGCATCCGCGAAACGCATTGAAGTTCAATTCGAAAAATCCGAGAAAATTACCGAAGATTCCCAAATCGTAATTAGCGACGATGGTTCGGGAATGTCCATGAACGACATAGAGCAAAAATGGCTCAACATTGCTTATTCAGCAAAAAAATATGGGCAGGATCGGAACTATGCCGGAAACAAGGGGATTGGCCGGTTCAGTGCAGACCGACTGGGTCGCAAACTGGCACTTTACACGAGGAAAAAAGGGGC
>JBFOLV010000136.1:0-11142 GCA_040830325.1 Kordiimonas sp.
CAAAGTCTTCATCCGCTGCTGCGATACGCGCACGGTCCAGCAATAAGTCAGCTTCCTGTGATGTACGTTCAGCCGTCAGTGACAATGCAATATCAATTGTAGTTTCGGCACGAACCATTTCTTTGGCTAGCAACCATGCATTCGCGGCTTGACCATACATATCCGCAAGCATCGGTGAGGTAGCTACAAGCCTTTTACCAAAGCGTACAGGCATCCCTTTACCCACACGCATATCTTCAGCGATTTTTTCCAACCGAATAGCTGCTTCAGCATATTCTTTCATATGCGAAAGGCCAATAGCTTCGCAGTGGCGGGCGGGAATACCACCGCCAGCATTTTGCCAAATCAGTGCATCATTGATTGCCTTGTCCGGTGCTCGCTCGGCTAAGTCCAAACATTCAGAATACCGAAGTTCATCTCGGTCCTCTTCCTCAGCAATCACGCGAAAAGGTACAAACAGGCTAGCAGCTATAAAGCTTATGGTGACATATCGAATCATGCGAGGCACACTGCACAGCCCGGGTGGCAATTTCAAGGCACGAATAAAGAGTTCCATATGACAACACAGTTATTAGTTTTTGGTCCAGGCTATAGCGCACAGCCTATCATCGCTGAAGCACAGCAAAATGGTTGGCGGGTATTCGGCACATACCGAAAAGAAGAGAAACGTCTCCAACTAGAGACTGAGGACATAGTGCCAATCGATTTCCAAGCCGGTGAAATTGCCAAATTCAACAAACAAGCCCCCACGCATTTACTGATTTCCATCGCACCCAAGGAAGACTACGATCCAACTCTTGCGGTTTGGCTTAAGTGGCTAAGTGGGCTCCAAAATATTCAGTCCATTAACTATCTATCAAGTACCAACGTATATGGAGATCACAGCGGGGGATGGGTTGAAGAATCAACTCCTCCGACACCAAGTTTGGCGAGGGGTATCCGCAGACAAAGTGCAGAAAAGGAATGGCAATCATTCGCTACGGAAAATAGTACACGGGTCTTTATCTACCGTCTCGCAGGGATATATGGCCCGGGCCGTAATGCTTTTAGAGCGCTTAAAGCAGGCCGAGCAAAGTGTATTATTAAGGAAAATCAAGTTTTCAGCAGAATTCATGTAGAAGACATAAAGCAAACCGTTTGGGCGGCAATGACCAGCAATCATTCAGGTGGAATATTTAATTTGGCTGACGACAACCCAACGCCACCACATGAAGTGATCGAAGCAGCGGCAGCAATGCTCGGACGCCCTGCACCACCAAGAGAAGCATGGGAAACAGCAGATCTATCTGAAATGGCCCGTAGTTTTTATCTGGAGAGCAAACGCGTAAAAAACGTTAAAATAAAGCAGGAGCTTGGTGTGAATTTGAAGTATCCAACTTACCAAGAAGGCCTAAAGGCGCTGCTGAAAACAGACATACTGTAATCCTGCAGCTTTATGCCATTGAATCCACTTGCTCATAGGTCATTGTGCCCGGCACCAACATCACAGGGCAAGGCAAATTCCCAATTTCCGCACCCGTGAAGTAATCCACGAGCGGACCAGGTTCACCTTGAACACCTGCGCCCAAAACAAGCCCAAAGATATCGTCTTGAGACAAAATATAAGCTTGCAGTTCTTCCTGTGGCTCGCCATCAACTATAACGATCTCCGGTGATACACCGCAGTAACTGTTGAGCCGATCAGCAACCTCTTTCAAGAGAGTTTCCGCTTCCTCATGCGCCTCTTCCCGCATGCGGTCAGCAACTGCTACCCAGTGCTGAAACTCTCCCGGCCTAATGCAATGGAACAAGATTAACTCACCGCCCGTTATATGAGCAGCACGCGCGGCGGCAAACCTAATCGCAATTTTTGATTCAGGTGAATCATCAACAACCACAAGAAGCTTACGCAGCCGCTTTTTTATTGGTCGAATAGGACCATGAATTTCATCTTTTACCACAATCTTTCCCCTCAGGCCTGCGCCTACCCTAAAAGTGACAGGCTGACATCTTCAGTGCAAGCCCCTTTATTTAAGAAGGATATTTGTTACCTCTTTTAACTGGGTACGTGCACGCAGTAGGTAAAAGCCCTGAACTGACAAATGGTTGGCAAACACACCGTCTGCCGCACCGTTTACCACCAAGAGGGGATCTAACGTTGCAGCTTCAGACATTGACCTTAAAAGCTCACTATACAGGCCTGTCACTTCTCGGTCAGACAACAGCTTCGAGAAATCATCCTCCAATGCCTTAAGCACAACCGTGTATGCATAAACTTGGCCCTTAACTTGGTAAAACAGGTCGTCGGCTCCAAAGTCAGGCAACACCCCACCAGCATTTTCACCAATATACTGCTCAAGTGCCGCCGAAGACGCACCCAAATCAAGCGCGATACGATCTAGTGTTGCAAGTAGATTATCGGCACGACGCTCAAACACTGCCTGCCCAGAAGACAAACGTACATTATAAGCGTTTAAATCTCGCGCGGCCTCTCGGTAATAGGTATCACTGGCTGTTGTTGGCAAAAATGAGGTGGAAAAATCCATTACCCAACGATCTGGTTCCTTCGAAAGATTCCCGGCAGCTTTCTCTAGACCTGCATCAACCGCACTTGACCCACGTGTTCGTCCCAACTGATCCCTTAACTCAAAACCGAACCGTGACAGGGCGCCAAGTATACCTCTCTGGAAATGAGGAGTGTTATCAATCCACCAACCAGGTAAAAAGAATGGATCATTTGGTGTCCAATTATTGTCACGGGTTTCTCTGTTAATCAAATGAGCCACTACAGCTACCGACTTTGAGCTGTTGGGCACTTCTTCTATGTTTAAAGCAAGCGAGTCATCTACACGGTGCGCAAAAGGCATACCCAGAATGATATAGAATGCAAATACAAGCGGTACACCTGCCACAATTTTGCGCCAAGTACTGCCTGATACAGTTCGTGCCCAACCAGCAAACAAACGCCACAAGTTAGTGAATGCTTGTCCTATAAAACTTATCAGCCGTTGCAGCTGCTCTTTGAACCAGAGCCATATTTCCTTTGCCACGGGTCTCTCCTCGCCTTAGTCTGTTTATAATGTCGGCGCTTGGCCACAAGGAAACAAGCCCTGTCTAAGAAAATTCATCGAAAAGAATGACATGTTGTAACATTCATGACCCATTCATTTAACGTTAGGCACTATAACAACCCAAGAAGGGAAGAGGGTTAGTGAATAGAGTTCCGTTCCATATCGGAATTATTACGTCCGGCATAAAAGCTACGCTATCTAGTGCTTTAGTAACTGCACTGACATATAGTGTGGCGGCCCAAAACACGCCCAGCCCATCACCAGAAGCTCAGTGCCTGGAAACTGACAATATTGAATCATACAAAATTGAAACTGATGATTTAATCCGTTTTACCATGACCAATGGTGACAAGATGATCATGCGGCTCAAAAGCTATTGTCCCCAACTTCGCTTTCATGGGTACTTCTCATATACGCCGATGAATGGACGCCTTTGTGCCGGTGCTGATGAGATCAAAACACGTAGCGGTTTACCATGCATCATAGGAAGTCTCATCCCTGAATCTGAAGCCAAAGCATCTCACGCGGCCAACCAATAGTAAGTCAGCTAGAAAACTTGCAAGCATATGAGTTTACACTTATTGAAGCTGCATGGTTGATCATATTTACAAAGCCCTACGCCCAAATGAGTGGAAACAAGCAAACTCTGTGGATTCGTTTTCAGGATCTCCAGATGATATACGTGATGGATTCATACATTTCTCAACCAGAAGTCAGCTGGAAACAACAGTTGCAAAATACTTCAGCTCAGAACCATCTATCCATATAACGCGTTACCGGTGTGACGAATTTAGTTCAGAACAGCTAAAGTGGGAAAAATCTAGAAACGGCGTACTTTTCCCCCATTTGTACGGCTCACTTCCCCGAAACACTCATATCGATCACTGGATTATCCAACAAAACGAAAATGGCGTCTTTGATTTTACTGCGTTACCGAAGGACTAATGAACATGGCTATAGATCTTTTCCCATTCATCCGCCCCATTGTTCACACTTTTGATGCAGAGCGCGCTCACAACCTCACTATATCAAGTCTGAGACTAGGTTTGAACGCCTTGATCGGCAAAAGTGAAAATGCACCCTCTCTCAAAACAGAAGTCTTTGGTTTGAAGTTTCCCAATCCAGTAGGCTTAGCTGCTGGGTTTGACAAAAATGCAGAAGTGATTGCTGCCGCCCATAAAATGGGTTTTGGCTTCGCAGAAGCTGGCACTGTTACCCCTCGCCCTCAAGACGGCAACGAAAAACCGCGCCTGTTTCGGCTAAAAGCCGACAGAGCGGTAATCAACCGATTTGGTTTCAACAATAAAGGCCTAGAGTATTTTTCTAAGGGATTAAAAAAACTCAGCCCTGGCGGCACTCCGTTCGGCGCAAATGTTGGTGCAAATAAGACAAGCGAAGACAAGACAGCAGATTATGTCACTGGCATAGAAAAACTCTATGGCCTTGCTGATTATTTTACGGTCAATATTTCAAGCCCAAATACGCCCGGCTTACGTGCACTACAGTCAAAAGAGGCATTGTCAGACTTAATATCCCGTGTCGTGGAAGCTCGTGAAAAGAAAATACAAGAAGGGCATGAGCGTATGCCTATTTTGGTGAAAATTGCGCCAGATCTCACTAGTGAAGATATCACTGATATTTCAGACATTACGCTTAACAGTGACATCGACGGCTTGATTGTGAGCAACACAACAATCACGCGTCCTGCTAGCCTTAGTGATGAACAAAAAAATGAAACAGGTGGCCTATCAGGCGCTCCCCTTATGTCGGCATCAACTGAAGTGCTGCATAAAGTTTATGCGGCCACAGAAGGAAAAGTCCCTCTCGTAGGAGTAGGCGGCATTTCAAGTGGTGCAGATGCCTATGCAAAAATCTGCGCTGGCGCGTCACTCGTGCAAGTATATTCTGCGCTCGTTTATGAAGGCCCAGGCCTCATAGATCGTGTCAAAAAAGAGTTGGCTAGCTTATTGGAAAAAGACGGTTATTCACATATTTCAGATGCAGTGGGTGCCGCACACAGATAACATCACACAACTAAGTTAATACTGATCTGTTGAGGTTGCTGTGGTGTAAGGCCCGGTTCCGAAACTCCCGAAACGCCAAAAGCAGTTGATGAACTAGCTTCTGTCCCCTGCGCAGCCTCACTCACGGGTAATGAAGAGCTGGCTGATTCGGTCTCTCCGGCCGCCTCTTCTCTTTCTTTTTTCGCCAATTCAGCGCTAGCTTCGCGTATCTTTGCAGCCGCAGCCGCAGCAACCGCCCTATCTTGCCCGGAAGGACGCGCTGGCGCCAGAGCTGCTGCTTGAACAACTTCCATTTTAGCAATAGTAGCGCGCGGATCGTCTGGCACTTCTGAAACATCAATGTCCACATGACCGCCCACAGCATAACGAACACCGTCAGGGCCCGTTGCAAATTCAAAGTTTGGTGTTCCAGTAAACCCACTGCCCGCAGAGGCATGGGCATTTTCATGGGCACGTACTTCTCGGTCACGCTCCTTCAAATTCTGAACCTCAGCTTTTTCTTCGTCGGTTAACTGATCTTCACGAAGGTCCGTTTTCTCAGATATAGCGTTCTTTTCTTGCTGAGCAGCAGCAACTTCCTGTACTTGAACAGTGACAGCAGATGCCCCACCAAGGGCAATCACGGTGTTCGTGTTTTGTTGCCTCTCAGGCGCTTCGCGTTCGGTTTCCGAATTTTGATTAGAGGCCGTTTTTTGCTCGGGCCGAACTGAAGGCTCCGGCGCAGGTTTTTCCTGTGCGGGTTGCCCCAGAGACTTGGGCCGCAAATGCTCCGGCACAAAAGAGCGCCGAAATTCTGGCGGTGGCGGCCCAATGGAAGGTAATATTGTTCCGCTCGTCATAATGGCATCATACCATGAAAACGGCATTTCGTCGCGAAATTTTCAATCGCTACTTTTGCCAACACCTCAAGTTTGAGGTCATGGCTACCCTATATGTTAGAATAAAGTCTCATCATCACAGTCAAAACACTCATCATGATCTGGCGGCGGGGGTCTATGTCTACCATGCGGAGGGCGATGATGAGGCGGCGGCCGGTGGCCCATCCTGCCTTTTCTTGGACCTCTGAACATGTCTTCAACAATTTTCTTGCGCGTCTCGAAATCAAGGCCCGCAATCGTTTCCAGAATTACCCACCGCATTGGTTCGTGTAACGCTTGAGCTTGTTCCCCGTGTTTTGTTAGAACCTCCTTGAGCGCTTTAACATCAACAGTTTCCGCCAGTACGATTGCTTTTATTTCTTTTTCAACTTCTCGCAGCGCCCTGTAGCCTCTGCGTAAATCACCACTTTTTTCGCGGAGAAGTTTACGCACTTTCTGCCGCTCCCCCTCAGGCAAGTTACGCTCTAACCTTTTAAAATTAAAATCAGCTGGAGGCGCCATTCGTTCACGGGTAGGCACCACGGTTCGTGCGCCTTTCCCGACAAACAAACCAAGAGCAAAGACATTCAGCACCAGTGAAACACCCAAGATACCTAATATCCATTTCATTTTACCAGTCATGCGCTTCACTCTCCAACGGGTTCCGCACTTTGCCCAACATCACTCACACCCGCATCACTTAAATCAGCGAACCAAGCCTCACTAATATCAATTTCTTCAGCTTCAAAATTGGACACATAACCACTATCTTCACTGCTGAAGCCAACCATTATTCCCATACCGAGGGCCACGACAAGAGCTGCCATCTGCGAAACCAAAGCTCCGGGTGACAATTCCACATCAAATGAAGCAAAGAGCCGTTGGATATCTACTAGCCAACTTTTCTTTTCAGGTATCTCTTGCGAATAACCTGTTGGCACAGCATCAAGGCGGCTAAGAAAAGCTTCTAGATTACGATCTTCAGTATGCTCATGGCCTGTTGCTATGTTGGAAGCAAAAAGTTCATCAAGCTGCAGTTCAGCTTCAAGCATTGCTTGCCCGGTCTCCGTTTTTGCAAAGGCCTTCGCACTTGGCTGATCCTTTGAAGGCCAACTTTCCAAATCAGCACCATAACGTGCCAATAAGTCTTCAAATTTTGCTTCATTCATAGCTCTGTCCATTCCATTAGACTCGCCCGATTGCAGACATAAGCTCTTCTTTTTCGGCCAAAAGAGCTTGCCTCATTTTTGTACGCGACCTTACCAAAAGGCTTTCATAAGCTTTGATGTTCAAATCCATCACTTCAGCAGCCTCAACATTTGATAGCTCATCAAAGTAACTCAGTGTAATTGCTGTTTTCTGTCTTTCAGACAAACTCTGAAGAACCCTCTTAAGCTTCATATTAGCATGGTCTTGGCCCAACCGTTCCTCAGCTGATGCGCTAGGGTCCAACGCATCATATCCCTCAGGCAAAGGGTCAACTCTGCGCTTCCGTTTCTCGTCCAAACATTTATTCACAATCACGCGGTGAAACCATGTTGTAAACTTTGCTTTGCCCGCATCAAACCTGTCAGCATGTGTCCAAAGCTTAACAAACGCTTCCTGCACCAAATCTTCAGCCAAAGCCATATCTGCCACAAACCGGTATGCGAGTGCCCGGTACCTTGCACCATGCCGCCTTGCCAAAACACGAAAAGCATTACGGTCACCGCTACAGACGAGCTGCACCAACTGTTCATCACTTAGCTCTGTTTCGTCCTGTTGTTGCACCAAAGCCGACCAATTATCAAAATCACATGGTTGTTACGGTAACCTTAGGGCACCCCCTTCGCAAATTCGTAAAAATTTACGATAAAAGTGTGATTTTTGCTGAAGATAAATAATATGGTCACAATTTCACCGTAACGACCGCTAGAAATTTGATACAAAGCAGGCTAGAAGCGCCGTAAGTGAACTAGTAAATACTGTTCCAGTTAAGAAAATATATGATACGCTCCATGTGGAGCACATCACCA
Source organism: Kordiimonas sp. (assembly GCA_040830325.1). GTDB lineage: Bacteria > Pseudomonadota > Alphaproteobacteria > Sphingomonadales > Kordiimonadaceae > Kordiimonas. The sequence continues at coordinate 7,947 of JBFOLV010000136.1, forward strand.
AAGGGTTGATTTATGAAAATTGCAGTTATTGGAACCGGTTACGTTGGTTTGGTTTCTGGTGCTTGTTTTTCTGAGTTTGGACACACGGTTACCTGTGTAGACAAAGACAGCTCGAAAATTGAACGCCTACTGCAAGGCGAAATACCAATATACGAGCCTGGGCTTGATAATCTTGTTGCACGCAACAGTGCAGCTGAGCGCCTTTTCTTCACGACAGACCTCAAAGCAGCGATGGAAGGTGCAGAAGCAGTCTTCATTGCCGTCGGCACACCAAGCAGGCGCGGCGACGGGCATGCTGACCTCCAGTATGTATTCGCTGCTGTCGAGGAACTAGCGACTTACATCAAGGACTATACAGTCATTGTTACTAAATCGACCGTACCTGTCGGCACTGGTGCAGAAATTAAGTCACGGCTTAAAGGTCTGCTGAGTGAAGAACTGTTTGACGTAGCATCAAACCCTGAGTTTTTACGTGAAGGCGCAGCTATTGAAGACTTCATGCGTCCTGACCGCGTAGTCGTTGGTGTAGACAGCGAAAGAGCTGAAGCCGTTATGAGCGAACTGTACCGCCCCCTTTTCCTCAATGAAACACCCATTATCTTCACGAACCGTGAGTCTGCTGAAGTAACCAAATATGCAGCAAATGCATTCCTCGCTACAAAAATTAGCTTTATCAACGAGATGGCAGACCTCTGTGAAAAAGTAGGTGCTGACGTTCAACATGTTTCAAAATGCATTGGCCTAGATAAGCGTATTGGCAATAAGTTTTTGCATGCTGGCCCGGGCTTTGGTGGCAGTTGCTTCCCAAAAGATACACGTGCGCTTGTACATTCAGCTGACACATACGGCGTACCAATGCGTATTGTGCGGTCTGTCGTAGACGTGAATGAAAACCGCAAACTAGCTATGGCAGACCGGATTATTGCCGCATGTGACGGTGTACTGGAAGGCAAACGCGTCGCCGTTCTTGGTCTTACCTTTAAACCAAATACCGACGACATGCGCGAAAGTCCTAGCCTAGACATTATTCCAGCACTTCAAAAACATGGAGCTGCAATTCATGCCTTTGACCCTAAAGGAATGGAAGAAGCGGAAGAAATGCTAGAGGGCGTCACCTTTCATGACGATCCATACGGACCCATGGAAGGAGCAGATGTTCTTGTCATCATTACTGAATGGAACCAGTTCCGTGCACTTGACCTAGGCCGCGCTAAAGACCTGATGAAAACGCCTATCATGGTTGATCTCCGGAATATCTACGGACACGCCGACATGGAAAAGTCTGGGTTTGAATATATTGGTATTGGGCGTTGTCAGTAGGCGCCTTAAACACAACTGAAAACCCTCACCGTAAAATCTGGGCCATTGCTGGCCCAGCTATTCTCGCAAATTCATCTGCACCCCTTGTTGGCCTAGTAGATACGTGGGTTATTGGTCACTTACCCGGCGCAGTACATCTTGCTGCTGTTGGTGTGGGCGCCACGATCTTCTCTTTTCTATTTTGGGCTTTTGGCTTCCTGCGCATGAGCACTACAGGTTTGATTGCTCAAGCACACGGTAGAAATGATATTGATCAAGTAGCTCGCGTCACTGTCAGATCAGCAGCTCTTGGTTTCATTATCGCGACACTACTATTGATAGTGCAGCACCATACTTTCGTGGTCGGCATTTACGCACTGTCTCCACCAGAAAGCACACAGACAGTCGTGCAAGACTATTTTTATATCCGCATATGGTCTGCGCCCGCGGTGTTATTCATATACGCTATCAACGGATACCTAATCGGTACAGCTCAAGCAAAAAGAGCTCTATATCTTCAGCTTGTTTTAAACATCTGCAACGGCGCACTAAATCTTGTTTTCGTTTTAGGTTTTGGTCTTGGTGTAAAAGGTATCGCGCTTGGTTCCCTCATTGCCGAGTGGCTTGCTGCGTTTATAGGGGTTTACTTTCTGTTTGCTGCGATAGGCTGGCAACCTATAAAGCGTGCCATTACACATATGCATACTTGGCAATTAAGCAGAATGAAAAAACTGCTATCCACCAATAGCTACATCTTCTTGCGTACGCTGGTTCTGATGGTTGCCTTGTCCCTCATTACTCGGCAAGCGGCGGCGCTTGGCGAAGCAACGCTTGCAGCATCTCAAGTCATGTCCACTTTCTTGCTTCTCATAAGTTTAGGGCTGGATAGTTTTGCTTATGCAGCAGAAGCTTTAGCTGGCGCCGCCTATGGTAGAAGGAACCGAAAAGAATTTAGGTTTTGGGTATTTCAAACATCACTTTGGGCAACTGCTGTCGCATGTATCTATTGCATTGGTTTTTACTTCGCCGGTGACTTTGTCATCAATACTCTTACAAACATTGAGTCTGTTATTGTAGAAGCGCAAAGTGCCTTATGGGTCATGGCTTTATTACCGATCTTTGCTGTGTGGTGTTATCAGTTCGACGGCATATTCATTGGCGCTACGGAAGGGCGCGGCATGCTTCTTACAATGGCAGCCGCGTTTGTTGTTTATGCGGCTCTGCTGGGCTACTGGGCGGATGAGATGACCCTCAGCCGCCTTTGGTTAAGCGTACTAATCTTTATGACAGCGCGCGGTCTTTTTCAGGCCGTGTATTATCCGGCAATAGAACGCCGGCTTAGCGTTTAGAGGATATCAAGAACGCTTTCGGGTGGACGTCCAACTGCAGCTTTCCCATCATTAAAGACGATGGGGCGCTCAATTAGTTTTGGCGTAGCGTGCATTGCTTCAACAAGAGCATCGCCTTCAACTTCTGCCAAGTTTTGCTCTTTATAGTCAGCCTCACCACGGCGCATCAATGCGCGTGGCTCAAGAGATAATAGCTCTAAAGTGTTTTTAATCTCATCCACAGATGGTGCATCTTCAAGATATAGACGGATGGTAGGCGCTAAACCCTTTTCCTCTAATAAAGCAAGAGTTTGCCGAGATTTACTGCAGCGTGGATTATGCCAAATAGTAAGGCTCATTATTTTTCCCCTAAGTCATGAACGCCAAAACATCCGAAAGCATGGAGCGGGAGAAGGGATTCGAACCCTCGACACCGAGCTTGGGAAGCTCGTGCTCTACCCCTGAGCTACACCCGCATTCCAATAATTTAGTCAGTTTGCACCGAATGCCTCATTCCTATCTGTGCATATGGCCAAAATCAAGCCATGTTCAAAACACATAGCAGATAA
>JBFOLV010000137.1:0-3750 GCA_040830325.1 Kordiimonas sp.
CGCCGATCCCCTCTAATTGATAACAACCAACACTCCAAAAAGCATCCTCACCCAGTGCCGTCAAATAACGATCAATGAAAGTGTTGCTTAAAGGGCGAACGGACAGTTTAACACTATCTACATGACGCCATATTGCTTCACCATTCTGACAAACAACTGCTGCGGAAATTAACTGATGTTGTTTACCTGAAAGTGCCAATAAGGTATTTCTCGCTTCCTCAAGTGTCGTTGCTTTTGAAAAAACTTTCCCGTCGCAAACCATTATTTGGTCAGCTCCAAGCACCAATGCCTCGGGATGCACATAAGACATCGTACGAGCTTTTGTTTCAGCGAGAGCGTCTGCAACCATACGTGCAGGTGCACCGCTGTTAAGCAGATCTGCTTTTATCGCATCTTCGTCAGCAACTGGAATTAACTGCTGAAATTTTACACCCGCTTTACGCAGTATTTCCGCACGAGTTTTACTACCCGATGCCAATATAAATTTACTCATTAAAGTTCTTTCACTCGGGCCGTGCCCTTAGGCTGTGTTTCAAGCCAACCATAATATCTATTAAGAATAGCAGCGGCAGATTCTTCAATAGAACGCCGTGTTACATCAATTGTTTGCCAGCCTCTGTCCGTGCAATACCGGCGGCATTCTTTAATTTCACTAAGAATATGTTCCCTGTCCGTATAAACCGCTTCTTCATTTTCATTGATAGAACGAAGCCGGTTCGTTCTGATTTGCACCAGCCTTTCAGCACTTGTCGTAAGGCCAATGACAAATTTGTTTTGTAAATTATCAAGCTCATGCGGCATTGCGCACCCAGGTACAAAAGGTACATTCAGAGTTTTGTACCCCTTATTAGCGAGATAGATACTTGTTGGCGTTTTCGAGGAACGAGACACGCCTACTAAAACAATGTCCGCTTGATCAACATCTTCCACAAGCACACCGTCATCATGCGCCATCGTAAAATGAAGGGCATCAATACGCTGAAAATAGTGAGCATCCATCGTGTGTTGGCGGCCAGGTTTATGGGATGCTTTCTGCCCAAAATAGGATCCAAGCAAGTTAATCACAGGATCTAATATTGATAGAACAGGGAGGTTTTTATCCATGCAACACCGTTCAAGTGTTTCCCTGATCTCGGTGTTAACAAGCGTATACATAACAAGGCCGGGCTGTTCGCTGATGTCTTCCATCAAACGTTCCATTTGCATAGCAGACCGGACAAGAGGCCAATAATGTTTATAAACATTTACACCTTCAAACTGCACAAGTGCCGCTGAAACAATAGCTTCAAGCGTTTCACCTGTTGAATCTGAAACAAGATGCAAATGAAATTGTGTTTGCTCAGCAGACATTCTTATTGACCTGTTTTAGCTTAATGTACCCAGTGGAGGACTCATGGGAGTAGCCTGTGGATAACTTGTTGACGAAGCGGTGCATAAGTAAGGTAGGCCACTTACCCCCAACTTGGAAAGACTTTGCGCACAGTTATTTCAAAATTGTCCCAAGGTTTGATTTTAAGGGATAACTTAAAAACGAATCCAACCGCTTTTTCCAGTTTTCCACAATCATTAATTCTTTTGCATCGCTAAAAATTTAGGATTCGCATTTTTATCCACAGAGTTATTCATACTTTTAGCGTCACGATGACGCATTGTCGAAATTTTGTGGGTAATCTTGTGGATAAACTGTTATCCCCAGTTTTCACAGGGATTCACTACTACTACAATATTTTCTATAAATATTATTTATGTATTAGGGTGATCACTCTATAGCTCTGTCGACCCGTTAACTTTTCAGGCTTTACACTTATGGCTAAAATTCTACTCGAGACTCTCAAGGGAAACCCCGGCGAGAAAGTTCCTTTCTGGTTTATGCGCCAAGCTGGTCGCTATTTACCTGAATATCGTGAAGTGCGCGCAACAACGCCGTCTTTCATGGAGTTTTGCTATAATCCTGACAAAGCAACTGAGGTAACTCTTCAACCAATTCGCCGATACGGTATGGATGGAGCGATTTTATTTGCTGACATCCTTGTTGTGCCCGACGGTCTTGGTCAGCAGGTTTGGTTCGAGGCTGGACATGGTCCTAGGCTTAATCCTGTAGCCACTGAGGCCGCATACAGCAAATTATCGCTCTCGGGGTTCCACGACAAGGTAGGTAACGTCTATGAGACCGTTAAACGGCTTTCACACGCTTTGCCTGAAAATGTAACTTTACTTGGATTTGCGGGGGCCCCTTGGACAGTTGCAACATACATGATTGCAGGTGAGGGCAGTAAAGACCACGCAGCAGCTCGGCAGCTTGGTTACGGTGAACCAGAGTTATTCGGGAAAATTCTCGATATACTAGTGGATGCGACGGCAGAATATTTATGCCGCCAGATTGAAGCTGGTGCTGATGTTGTGCAGATTTTTGATAGCTGGTCTGCAGCGCTTCCTGAAACTATGTTCCATAAATGGGTGATAGAACCTACAAAAGCGATTGTGGAAAAAGTTCGCGCCAAACACAGTGAAACACCTATCATTGGTTTTCCACGTTTGTCTGGCGCGATGCTCAAAACATATGTTCAAGAAACAGGTGTGGACGGTGTTTCATTAGACACTGGTGTACCACTTCAATGGGCCGCTGAAGAAATTCAACCGCTTGCTTGTGTACAGGGAAATCTTGATCCGCATCTCGTGGTATCGGGTGGTGACTTGATGGTACAGGAAACGAACCGAATTCTTGAAGGTCTTAAAGGCGGCGCGCATATTTTCAATTTAGGGCATGGTTTTGTGCCGCAAACACCACCTGAGAATGTTGCGCTCTTGTCAAAAACAATTCAAAACTTCAATCGCTAAGGCTCGGTATTTCAGAAACTAGGGGAATATTATGGAAGGTTTTCTTGGCGACGCTTACCTTTGGGTAAAAGCATTTCATATCATCTTCGTGATTTTCTGGATGGCGGGCATGTTTATGCTACCGCGATATTTTGCTTATCACTGAGAATGTGAAGTCGGTAGCGAAGAGGATGCAAAATGGATTGAGCGAGAACAGCGCTTAATGCGTATTATCATCAATCCTGCTATGACGATCGCATGGATACTCGGTATATGTTTGATCCTAAATATTGGTTTTGATGCGGGTGGCTGGCTTCATACCAAATTCTTGCTGGTATTTTTGCGTTCTGGTTTGCACGGTGTTTTTTCAAAGTGGCGTAAGCAATTTGCAGCAGGGGAACGTTTGAAAACCGGGAAATTTTACCGCAAAATTAACGAGCTGCCGGCCCTGTTTATCATTGCTGTTGTTATTCTTGTGGTTGTTCGTCCGTTTTAGATTGCCAATCTTCTTGACACCTGCTGATGGCGTGGTATTTTTCTAGCATCTTGTTTCATGCAGGATGTTAAATCACTAAGCTTTAATTCCTACCACCGCCGATGTCCCAGTAGAGTAGTTCGGCATTTAAGCTTCAAAAATGAGCTAACGCTCACCATTCCGGACAAAGAACACACAATAATATGACTGATCCAATGCATCTTCAGGATCTCAAAGACAAAACCCCAGCAGACCTTCTAGCGTTAGCGGAAGAAGTCGGTGTTGAAAATGCAAGTAGCATGCGCAAACAGGACATGATGTTTGCCATTCTTAAGCAGCTTGCTGAAGACGATATTGAAATTATGGGCGCGGGTGTAATCGAAACCTTATCAGATGGTTTTGGTTTCTTGCGCAGCCCCGAAGCAAATTACCTTCCAGGTCCTGATGATATTTACATC
>JBFOLV010000138.1:0-4786 GCA_040830325.1 Kordiimonas sp.
ATAGGTTCTCCGCCTTTGTTTAGTAGCACTAATGTTGATTGATGTTTGCCTTTTGGTGTTTCAAAGGCATGTATGATTGGCGCGTAATCTCCATCACCAGAAAGGGCTGTAAAGCGCTGCCAGCGGCGTATAGAGCTGTTCAGGCTGTTTTTTTGAACGACGTGCAAGCCGTAGCCGCCACCGGTACCTAATTCTTCCCAGTTTCCTTCTTCACCTGCGCCGCCTATTTCTGGGCCAGCTCGCCAGCGGCCTTCAGCTCTGGCCGTGGGTGCATAAATTGATAGTTCAGGTAAACCAAGTGGGTTGCCTTCAAGTGTAAGAGGAATAGCTTCCGCCTTAGATGTATATAGAACATCTACTTCTGCGGCGGTGTTGTCCAGTCTCACGAGATAGCCGGGATGGTTACCTGAGAGCTCATGCTGAAAAATTGAGAGGCGAGGTTCAGTTTCGTCGAAGTTCCAACCATCCCGTTTGCGACCATTTTTAACGATGACAGCGTCTGATCCTGTTTTTTTTAGGGTCGCAACCATTAAGCCATGTTGTTTGCTGAAGGGAAAATTGGCGATCAAAAACTGGCTGGTGACCATGGTGCCATTATCAAAGAGGAATTGCTGTTCCCAGTATTCATTGTAATCACTGTCGTCGTAAAGACGGGGCTGTTCTATGGTGCCTGCGATCGTAGAGCTACTGTATGCAGCCAGCAAGAAAACAGCGGCTGGTGCAAAAAACTTACTAAAACTGATTGTCATGAATAGTTAGATCCCAAACTTCTACTTCGCTATTACAGCGTCCATCTCTTTCACGGAGTTTAGCTATGCTATCCTCCACTCCCCGAAGGGTATGTATCACGAAACAATCATTTTGCCCAATTGCGTCAAAAATATGCCTTTAGAAAAGAATAACAGCGCAAGAAACGGATAGTTTCTTCCAGTTTGTACGTGAGATGCAGTCTCTGAAATCAAAACAGGAGAAAGTTTCATGGGGCTATTAAAAGGCAAAGTTGCCATTATCACCGGTGCGAGTAGTGGGATTGGATATGAAACTGCTAAATTGTTTGCTGCTGAAGGTGCTTCCGTTGTTCTTGGTGCTAGGCGACAAGAAAAATTAGATATGCTTGTTTCGGAGATTGAAGCTGTTGGCGGCGCTGCCATAGGGCAAGCAGGTGATGTAAGAGACGAGGCCTATGCAAAGCATCTGGTTGATAGTGCAATGGTTGCTTTCGGTCAGCTTGATGTGGCATTTAACAATGCCGGTACATTAGGTGCGTTAGGGCCAGTAGCTGATATGAGGGCTGAGGATTGGTTGGAAACGATAGATACCAACCTCACCAGTGCTTTCTACTCAAGTAAATATCAGATTCCGGCAATGAATGAGTGTGGTGCAGGGTCCCTGATTTTCACTTCCTCATTTGTAGGCTATTCAAATGGAGGAATGCCAGGCATGGCGGCCTACGCTGCAAGTAAAGCTGGTTTGATTGGTTTGACGCAGGCGTTAGCGTCTGAGTACGGCAGTGCAGGCGTCAGGGTGAATGCATTGTTGCCAGGAGGTACTGATACGGCAATGGCTCCTCAAGATGCCGATAGCAGGCATTACGTTAGCAATATTCATGCACTTAAACGTATTGCAAAACCACATGAAATCGCAAAGTCGGCGTTATATCTTGCGTCTGATTTGTCGAGTTTTACCACCGGTCACGCCTTGCTTTCTGACGGAGGTGTTTCTGCACACTTTGCCTAAGTGCATTGGCACTTGCGGGCTACGTATGACACGTTTGATTTTTCCCTTTGGTCATTTGTCAATTTGACAAGTTGGCATCAGGTAATAAATGATACCAACTATAGGATGGCGTAATTGCCGATATAATGACCAAGGGAGAGACACGGGGTGATCAAGAACACAGGGAAAGGCCTGAAGCCTTTATGGCTTGGGCTTTGTGCTGGGCTATTTTCGGTGGCTGCCAGCGCACAAGATTTTCAGACAGACATCAATAAGCATAGCGATGCAGTCGAATCTGAAGTAATTGAACTACGACATCATTTTCATCAGAATCCTGAGCTTTCAAATAGGGAATTTGAAACTTCCAAGAAAATTGCAGAGTTTTTGACTGAGCTTGGACTAGAGGTGCAAACGGGTGTGGCACATACCGGTGTAGTTGCTGTTCTGAAGGGCGGGAAACCTGGCCCGGTAGTCGCCTTACGCTCAGATATTGATGCACTGCCAGTAACTGAGACCACTGGCCTTCCGTATGCTTCCACAAAACGTACTACATATTTGGGGCGTGATGTTGGAGTTATGCATGCGTGTGGTCATGATGCGCATATTTCAATTCTCATGGGGGCTGCAAAAGTACTGACCAGTATGCGTGAAGATATTCCCGGTACTGTCAAATTTATCTTTCAGCCAGCTGAAGAAGGCGCGCCGAAGGGTGAAGAGGGAGGCGCTGAACTTATGATTAAGGAAGGCGTTCTTGGTGGGGAGTATGCGCCAGAGGCGATTTTTGGGCTTCATGTTTGGCCGGGTGAAGCAGGCTCAATTATATACCGCCCTCGCGGTGCAATGGCAGCATCCGACACTTTCTACATAACGGTAGACGGTAAGCAGACACACGGATCATCGCCTTGGCTCGGTGTTGACCCGGTTGTTACTTCGGCTCAAATTTTGTCTGCTATTCAGACCATCCCAAGCAGACAGCTCGCCATTACGGCCGCACCATCCGTTATCACTGTGGGCACAATCCACGGCGGCGTACGGCATAATATCATACCTGAAGTTGTCGAGATGAGTGGTACTATCCGGCCTTTTGATAAAGACGTTAGAAAGAGCTTGTTGGCTAAACTTGAGAAAACGGTGAAGCATATTGCTAAAAGTGCGGGTGCTGAAGCGACATTTGAACTACAGCCAAATACACCAGTGACATACAATAATGTTGAGCTAACAAATCGGATGGTGCCCTCTCTTGAAAAGGCAGCAGGCAAGGACATGGTGAGCTTGAATCCGGTTATTATGGCCGCCGAAGATTTTGCTTATTACGGTGAAAAGATACCCGCCTTCTTTTTCATGTTAGGTGTGGGACAAGATGGTGTTGCGCTTGAGGATATGCCTTCAAATCACAGACCTGATTTTTTTGTAAATGACAGGGCCCTTAAAACTGGGGTTCGGGCAATGGCAACAGTCGCAGTGGATTATCTATCCTCAAAATAGTTGCCTAACGGCTATTCGATTAAGGCAAAATCTAACGGCGTGTGGCATGGCTACACGCCGTTTTTTATGACATTTTCTTGGATAAACCTAAGCAGTTTTGGGCTTTGCTTTTGGGCAGGGTGTTGTTGGTATTAGGTTTTTTAATGCTGCATTAAGTCAGCTTGACAATGTTTCCATATTCAATTAATAATTCAAATTAATACTAAAACAAAAACATGGCACGCTCATCTGTCGGGGGACGCGGCGGGCCAAACAGGGAATGCGCAACCAGCTGCTTGCTGTTGGCGTAATGGAAGCAGGGGACGCCCATTAGAGCTGTGTCATAAATGGCCTTAGGACGCCCTTTCGATAAAAAGAAAGGAACTATTCGTGAAACGTCAGACCCTAGGTTTCAAACTTCTTAGCAGCACTGTGCTAGCAAGTAGTTTGGTGAGTGCAGGAGCTATGGCACAGAGTGCAGACACATTTGAGCTTGAGGAAATTCTTGTAACAGCGACGAAGCGTGGTGCGAAGAGTGTACAGGACGTACCAATTGCAATTCAGGCCCTCAATGGTTCTGACTTGAAAGCAGCAGGCGCAACTGAGTTTATTGATATAGCAGGTAAAGTGCCTAGTCTTCAGTTTGAAGACCTTGGGCCGGGTGACAAGAAGTATATTATTCGAGGGGTTAACTCTTCGGGCGCATCTACCGTTGGCGTTTATTATGATGAAGGCATATTGACAGCATCAAACGCGGAAGATGGCGGTGGCCGTAATGCTGATATACGCCTTTATGACCTGGAGCGCGTGGAGGTGCTGAAGGGACCACAGGGCACGCTTTACGGAGCCAGTTCAATGAGTGGCACTATCCGTTTTGTCACGAATAAGCCAAAGGGCGATTTGGTGGAGGGGTATATTTCAGGTGAGCTGTCCCACACAAAAAAAGGTGGTGCCAACTATAACGTGAATGGCATGATAAACTTGCCGATCGTTGAAAATAAGTTGGCAATGCGTACTGTGGCATGGCTTGAAGACCAAAGTGGGTTCATTGATGCAAACCGTATCCCATCCGGTGCAATTGAAGATATAAACACGAATGAAACATATGGCCTCAGAACGCACCTTCGCATGTGGGCCTCTGACGCGTTAACACTTACGGCTAGCGGAACTTACCAAAAAACAGATTCTGACGGGTCATCACGTTATACCCCAGCGGGGACTATGTCTTTCGGTGACGCTGATAATGGTTTTGCACCGGTACCTGGCGGTGATCTTGTGAATACGGACCTAACCCAAAGCCTATGGAAAGAAGACCTTTATACACTTGGTATGACTGCGGAATATGTTGGTGATGCAGGAAGTCTAACTGCTACAACAAATTATTATAAGCGTAATATTGATTTTGCGTTTGATAGTTCCCCAATTCTGTTTTTCTTTGGCGTTCCAATCCCGGGCATAACTTTGCAGCCGCAGGAGCGCAGTATTTGGTCTAGCGAGCTACGCTATGCGTCTAGTTTGGACGGACCGTTTAATTTTGTCGTCGGTGGTTTTTACGGTGAAGAAAAGCAAGATTTTGAAGTTCAAGTAATCGCTACAGATGATGATG
>JBFOLV010000139.1:0-11417 GCA_040830325.1 Kordiimonas sp.
ATATGACGAAGTAGGGTATGCATCTTGGTACGGTAAAGATTTTCACGGCAAAAAAACGGCAAACGGTGAATACTTTAACATGAATGCGCTTACTGCTGCGCATAAGACGCTACCATTACCAACATTTGTCAAAGTTACCAATTTGAACAATGGTCGTACGCTCGTCCTTCGCGTCAACGATAGAGGCCCTTTTGTCGGTGATCGTATTATCGACATTTCAAGGCGAGGCGCCCAACTACTAGGTTTTCAAAAACAAGGTTTAACTAAAGTTCGTATTCAGGCTGTTGATGAAAATGGTAAGCTAGTTAGAAGCAACCGTAGGCCTGCAAACGTGGCTACGCCGCCGGTTGTTGCGGAAACAATTGCAAAGCCAAAAACAACGCTGCAAACAGCGGAGGCACTCACCCACTATATTCAGGTGGGTTCTTTTAGCCAGAGAAGTAATGCGGAAGTTCAGGCACGGAAACTGGGACGGACGGGCCACCGTGCAAGAGTAGAGCAAGCAAACAATGGCTCAAGCTCTTTTTGGCGCGTAAGGGTAGGGCCGTTTGTAGAACGTATTATTGCTGAGCAAAGACTTGACCGCATAGTGGCTGATGGGTTCTATGAGGCACGTATTTTCTCGGAAGCAGTGAATTAATGAGTATCGATCAAGGGAATTCAGTTGTGACAAAGTTTTTGACACGATCAATTATGGTGTTGAGCGCATTTATAGGCCTCACAGTACAAGCAAATGCTCAGCAAATGGCAACGCCAGCACGTCAAGCTATTCTACTTGATGCGAGTACCGGAAGCGTGCTCTTTGAAAAGGATGCAGACACACCGTTCCCGCCTGCTTCAATGAGCAAGCTCATGACAGTTTATCTGGCTTTTGACGCGATTAAAGAGGGCGAACTCAACTTGGATGACGAAGTTGTTGTTTCAGATGAAGCTTGGCGCGCTTGGAATAACCGTGGCTCAACTATGTTTCTTCGAGCGCGAGACGTCGTGACAGTTGCTGATTTGTTGCGTGGTATCATCGTCCTATCCGGAAATGATGCTTGTGTAGTCCTGGCGGAACATATGGCAGGCTCAGAAGAGATATTCGCTGAATGGTTAAACGCCAAGGCAGTCGAAATCGGGATGACGAAAAGTCATTTTGTGAATTCAAACGGTTGGCCAGCTGAAGGGCATGTAATGTCTGCTCGCGATCTCGCAACTTTATCCCTTCGTCTATCAACTGATTTTCCTGATTTGTACCCGATGTTTGCTGAACGTGAGTATCTTTATAAAGACTTTCGCTCAAATCGTTACAATCGCAACCCGCTACTTGGTCGTTTTCCTGGAGCAGATGGTCTCAAGACCGGCCATACTGAAGAATCTGGCTATGGCTTAGCTGGCTCGGCAGAACGCGAAGGCCGCCGCCTCGTACTTGTTGTTGGCGGACTAACATCGATCAGTGAACGTGTGCGCGAGAGCCAGAGGTTGATGCAATATGGTTTCCGTAATTTTAGCCATTATCCATTATTCCGAGCAGGTGAAACAGTTGACTACGCAGAGGTTTGGCTTGGCGGTGAAGCAACGGTTCCCCTAGTTATAGGCGAAGATGTAGCGATCACAATGTCACGCAGACAGCGTGCGCAGATGAAAGTGAATATTGAATACCAAAACCCTGTTGCAGCTCCCATCCAAAAAGGGCAACAAGTTGGTGAACTGGTAGTTGAAATGCCGGGTAGAGAGACTGTTCGAAAGCCACTCCTAGCAGGCCAAACTATTGATGAGGTTGGAGGCCTCGGCAAAATTGGTGCCGCCTTCGAATATCTACTCTTTGGGTCTGAAGGCGCGGAAAATCCACCACAATGAAGCAAGTAATTGTCAATCCTGCTCGCTTCATCACTCTAGAAGGTGGTGAAGGAGCTGGAAAATCTACACAAATCCAGCTTCTAAATGACTGGCTACAGGGGCAGGGCATAACTACTTGCCTTACGCGTGAACCCGGTGGCTCACCAGAAGCGGAGCAAATAAGAGACTTGGTCCTTAAAGGTGCAACAGACCGCTGGACCGGCATGACCGAAGCGCTGTTGATGACAGCTAGTCGCGCAGAACACGTTGAAAAAAAGGTAAAACCAGCACTCGCTGAAAACAAATGGGTTCTGTGCGACCGTTTTTTTGATTCTTCCATTGCTTACCAGGGCGCAGGAAGAGGTTTGGGCATGGAACGCGTCAAACAGCTTCAAACACTCGCACTTGGTGACTTCAAGCCAGACCTAACTATCATATTAGACCTTCCTGTAGAGATAGGCTTATCACGTGCCATTGCTCGTGAAAGCGCTAAATCCGATATGGAAGACCGCTTTGAACGAATGGATACCAGTTTCCATGAAACTCTCCGTAATGCGTTTCTATCCATTGCAGAGGAAAACTCAGAACGGTGTGTTGTGATTAATGCAGATTCAACACCTGAATACTTGCAAGGAGAAATTCGTAAAGTAGTGTTGGATAAATTTGGGCAAACCAATGGCTGAAGCTCAGGAAACAGACCCTCACCATCCAAGAAATACCGACCAAGTGTTTGGCCATGAAGGAGCCGAACGGCTCTTTCTTGAGGCCTTCAACTCTGACAGGCTGCATCATGCCTGGTTAATAAGTGGCCCAAAGGGTATAGGTAAAGCAACGCTCGCATGGAAATTTGCAAAATTTTTACTGTCTCAGCCTGAAACAGATAATGGGCCAGGTCTGTTTGGAGAAGACCTACCTTCTGAAGCTATAAGCCTTAATACCGACCCTGATGATCCAGCAATACAGCGTATTAAGTCTGGCGGGCATGGTGGTTTGATCGTTACCGAAAGAACATATAACGATAAAACAGGAAAGATGCGCAATGACATTGTCATTGATGATGTTCGCAAACTGATCGGCTTTTTCAGTCAGACCAGTGCTGAAGGAGGCTGGCGTGTCGCTATAGTGGACGCCGCTGATGAGATGAATGCAAATGCAGCAAACGCATTACTGAAAATTCTCGAAGAACCACCAGAAAAATCTATTATTTTTCTCGTTGCACACTCACCGGGTAAATTACTCCCAACGATTAAAAGCCGGTGTAGATCGATGAACTTGCAGGCATTACCAAATGATAGCGTCAAGTCTGTGCTGGCAGCTCGCTTTCCTGAACTAGCAATAGATGAACTATCTGCAACAGGATTGCTTTCCGCCGGTGCTCCCGGACGCGCGATTGAAATAGCTTCCCTGGAAGGTGTCCAACTGTACCGCGAAATGGCAGCTCTTCTGATTGATCTACCTAGATTGAATGTACCTAATGTACATCAGTTCGCAGGGCAACTAGGTGCCGCCAAAGCAGATGCAAGATATAGGCTGTTTATCCAAATTTACTTAGACTGGCTTCAGCGATTAATACGTTTTCAGGCCGCTGGTGTAGCTGGTGATGAAGTCATGGTTGGTGAAACAAAGCAAATAGAGCGCATTTCTGCGTTAGCTGGGGTTGATCGCTGGCTAGACCTGTGGGAAAAGATGGGCGAACTGATAAATCGTGCCGATGCAGTAAACCTCGACCGTAAGCAAGTAATTGTAAACTTATTTACAGCCCTTGGTTCGCTAACCCGCGGTAAATAAATTAACTTATTTGTATACTTCAAGAGAAACCTATGACCGACAGGCAGTCTTATTACATCACGACGCCGATCTATTACGTGAATGATGTTCCGCATATTGGCCATGCATACACCACATTAGCATGCGATATGTTAGCACGCTTCAAGCGCCTTGATGGGTATGATGTATTATTCTTAACTGGCACTGATGAACATGGTCAGAAGGTAGAAAAATCGGCGGAAAAAGCCGGAGTGGAACCACTTGCATTCTGCGATAAAGTATCTTCGCGGTTCCGCGACCTAGCTGCTGCAATGAACTTCTCTAACGACCAGTTTATTCGCACGACGGAAGAGCGTCATAAAACGGCGGTTCAGCACTTATGGCGAGATTTGGTAGCCAAAGGTTTTATCTATGAGGACAAGTATGCTGGTTGGTATAGTGTTCGTGATGAAGCTTTCTACGGCGAAGACGAGCTTCATGAAAGTGAGAGCAGAGAAAAACTAGCGCCTACAGGTGCACCTGTAGAGTGGGTGGAAGAACCGAGTTATTTCTTCAAACTGTCTGCATTCGAAGACAGGTTACTAGAACTATATGAAAACCAGCCAGACTTCGTTATGCCCAAGTCACGCCTAAACGAAGTCAAAAGCTTCGTTAAAGGTGGTCTTCAAGACCTTTCCATATCCCGTACAACATTCAATTGGGGTGTTCCTGTACCGGAAGCCGAAGGCCATATAATGTATGTATGGATTGATGCGCTTACCAATTACCTGACTGCTACAGGCTACCCAGACACAAATAGCAATGGCTACAAAAGCTTTTGGCCTGCTAATGTTCACATGGTTGGTAAAGATATTTTGCGGTTTCACGCTGTTTATTGGCCAGCCTTCCTGATGGCTGCTGACCTACCATTACCTTCTCGGGTCTTTGCGCACGGCTGGTGGACCAATGAAGGGCAAAAGATTTCAAAATCGCTCGGAAATGTTATTGATCCATTCGAGTTAATTGAAAGCTATGGCCTTGATCCTGTAAGGTTTTTCTTGCTTAGAGAAGTGCCTTTTGGAAACGATGGTGATTTCTCTCGCCGCTCGTTTGTTTTACGCTGTAACGCTGACCTGGCAAATGGCCTCGGCAACCTATCACAGCGCACACTTTCCATGATCCATAAAAACTGCGACGGCGTTCTTCCTGAGCCAGCGGATTTGACAGCCGAGGATTCTGCCCTCCTTAATGATATTGCTAGGACGCTCGCTGTTGTTCGTGATCACATGGATAACCAAGCTTTCCATTCTGCACTTGAAGCAATATTCCAGCAAGCAGCAGCCGCGGATAGCTATATCTCCGTTCAGGAACCATGGAAGCTGAAAAAAACTGATTTCAAGCGTATGGAAACGGTTCTCTATGTTCTTGCCGACGCTATCAGGCAGCTTGCCATACTGATCCAGCCAATCATGCCAGAATCGGCGGATAAAATCCTAAGCCAACTGAACGTCGATAACCGTGGATTTGATCAGCTTGGTGAAGCAGGGCGCCTTAAATCAGGTACCGCAATTCCAAAACCAGAAGGCGTATTCCCGCGACTTGACCTTCCAGAGGAAGAATAAACGGTAAATGGATAAGTTTGGTTATATTGTCGATAGTCACTGCCACCTCAACTACAAAGGTATTGAGGAGCAACAACAGGCTGTGGTTGACCGCGCACGGGAAGCTGGCGTTGGCTGCATGCTTGCCATAAACACAAAACTTAAAGAATATCACCAAATTATTGATATCATTGAAAAATATGATGATATTTATGGTACAGTTGGCATTCACCCTCATGAGGCAGAAAGTGAACCTGACGTCGGTATTTCAGCGCTGATTGATCGCGCTCAGCATACCAAAATTGTCGGCATCGGAGAGACGGGCTTAGACTATTTCTACGATAATGCACCTAGAGATATGCAACAGGTGAATTTTCGTGCCCATATCGCTGCATCTCGAGAGACAGGCTTACCTCTTATTGTGCACACAAGAGATGCGGATGAGGACTGTATAAATATTCTAGCTGATGAAATGAAAGCTGGGCCATTTTCAGGTGTTATCCACTGTTTTACCGCTAGTCAGAGACTGGCAGATGCAACAATGGAAATGGGCTTCTATATTTCACTATCGGGTATTGTTACCTTTAAAAACGCTAAAGCTTTGCAAGCTACAGCCAGGGATATTCCTTTGAATCGCTTACTCATTGAAACAGATTCACCCTTTCTGGCTCCCGTACCACATCGTGGTAAGACCTGTGAACCGGCTTTCGTGGCAGATACTGCTAAGTTTTTATCAGAGTTAAGGGGAGAAAGCCTCGAGGAACTAGGTGAAGCTACGACTTCAAACTTCTTCAAACTGTTTTCTAAAGCCTCGCCTCCTGCATCGAAGGTTGCAGCATGAAAGTAACGATACTCGGATGCGGCACATCTGGCGGTGTTCCCAAAATGCCAGAGTATTGGGGTGCTTGTGATCCTTTAAACCCTAAAAACAGGCGCCTTAGAGCCAGTATTCTTGTTGAGGACAGTGAAACTGCTGTTGTGGTCGACACAACACCAGACTTTCGAGCACAAATGCTTGCATCAGCCGTAAAAAGCTTAGATGCAGTTTTCTACACTCATGATCATGCCGATCATGTGCATGGTATTGATGATTTGCGTGGCTTCTACCATCAGACAAAGGACAAAATGCCTGTTTATGGTGATAGTGAGACCTTATCGATAATCAAGCAACGATTTGACTATATCTTTAGAACGCGAGCAGGTTACCCCGCGATGTGTCGAGCCCATGAACTTAAGGGGCCAACAAAAGTAGGTACAATCAAAGCAATCCCTTTCGAGCAGGGGCACGGTAACGGCATTAGCCTTGGCTATAGGTTTGGTGACATCGCTTATTCCACCGATCTGAACAGAATGCCTGAAACAGCTTTCGAAGCGTTGAAAGGTACGAAGATTTGGATCGTAGATGCGCTACGCTACAAACCTCACCCCACGCATTCCCATTTGGAACAAACTCTAGAATGGATTGAACGAGTAAGGCCTGAACGTGCCATACTTACACACATGACCTGGGATATGGACTATGAGACACTTCTCTCAGAGTTGCCCGATGGCGTTGAGCCCGCGTATGACGGCATGGTGATTGAAGTCTAATACAACAACAGTTTAATTGCTGCTGGTTAAAAACTGACGTATGCTATTTGAAGGATAGGAGAACTACGATGGGCAAAGACCCATGGCAAGTGCCAGATCACGACAAAAAGCGAAACCAACCAAGGTTAGATGAAAACTGGCGTGAAGACCTTCACCACTATTCCTCAAAAGGGCATGTGCATCAGCCGAAAATAGTGCGTTTGATCGTTTTCTTCCTCGGAATGGCTCTCCTTGTGTTAGGCTTATCTCTTGCATTTCCTATAACCGGCGGAATTGACCCCTATCTATTACGTAGCTTAGTTATCATCTTTATTTTTGGCGGTGCCGCTGTTTTTTGGAGTAGGGCAAGCTTACTGAAGATTGCTAAAGTTGCTGGCCTATGGACTATCATTATAGCAGGCTTGTCCATTTTCTATCTCTCACAATCAGACCTTGGTAACAGGTTCATGTCAGCTATTGATCCTTCCGGCGTCACATCTACGAGTGATGGAATGATGGTCCACCGATCTCGTGATGGCCATTTTTGGTTGCGTATAAACTTAAACGGGGTCCCGCTCAAATTTATGGTCGATACGGGAGCTTCTAATATTGTGCTAAGCCCAGATGATGCTGAAAAGGCAGGTTTCTCGGCGCATACACTTACCTATAACGGTGTTGCACAAACAGCAAACGGTTCAGTTCGGTATGCACGGGCAACAGCGACAAGTTTACAAATCGGTGACTTAACCCTTTACGATGTACCGGTAACCGTGAACGGGGCAAAAATGGATGGTTCATTACTCGGCATGAGCGTCTTGAAGCGCTTTTCAAGCATTGAGTTCCGGGGTGACACTCTTATTTTACGGCCATGAAGAGAATTTTCTAAGGCAACAAAATAGACTGAACCTTAGAGGGAAGGCGGGCTATTAGAGAATATTCAGGGCCTCTATTTCTGCCCAGCAATACCCATATCCCTAGCAAAGCGGCTACATAAACCATACTACCAAGAGCTACTTTTGCTATAGCAAGAGCCCAAAGCGGTAAATTCACTTCAGCAAAAGTAAAGTCTAGTCCCAACAACATTAAAGTCCCGGCGATCGCAGGCCGTAGAATTAGGACAAGCCACGATCTGTCACTAGGGACAAGCCTAAACACCAAAACCAATTCGGCAATCAGCACAAGTATAGAAACTGAGGAGAACGCAACTACGACCCCTACCGGGCCCCAGAGCATTGCAGCGACTAGACATAACACGAAGTAACTAGCCGCTCGCACCGTCCAAAACATCGCACCATACCGTGGCACATTTTTGGCAATGAATATGCTTTGATTAATATCCCCCATCGAATTGCAGGCTGTACCAATCGCAACAATTGCTAAAAACGTGGCTGTATGCTCCCACTGAGAACCAAGTAAAATCAGTACAATTTCATTAGATGTAGCAACTATTCCAAACGCCACAGCAATGCCAACAATAAAGTAAATCCCTACAATATCACGCGTAGCACTGGCAAACCGTTCGGTTTGACCCGAAAATCTTACAAGCGCCGGAAGCAAGGCCTCACCGACCGGACTAATGATTTCGGTAATTAAAATACGTGAGAGATCGCGGGCAACATGGTAAATACCAAAAAACGCTGAATTTTCAGTGGCTCGAACCACAACTTCATCAGCAGAAGTAGCAACATATCTTGCTAAACTTCTAAAATATAGCCAAAGCGTAAATTTCCCGAACTTGTTTCGGTTTACTAAAGTCAATCTAGGCAAGTAGGGGCGTGCAACGTGTGAAATGGCAACACCAAAAACAGACGCTAGAATAGAACCGAACACCAAGGCCCAATATGACTTGAGTGTTAAGGCCAATATAATAACGGCGATCACCCTGACAAACTTATCCACAGACTTTAGGATGAAATCCTGTTTGTATTTAAACTCTTTCAGCATCAGAGACGAAGCAGGGCTATATAAACTGTCAATAATGGGGATAATTGCCATCAACCTTAATACATCAACAACACGAGGTTCTTTAAGGAAGGCAGCGATAGGCTCCACAAGCACAAACAGCGCGATTGCAGTCGCAGAACCTAGTATCAACCGCATTGTCCAAAGTGTATCAAGGTCATCACGAGAGATGTCTTCTGTTTTGATAACGGCTTCGCCAAAACCAATTTCTTTGACCATAAAGAAGAAGGCTAATACCAATGCAGCTGTACCAAAAATTCCGAAATCTTCAGGTGTTAGTAGACGTGCTAGAATAGTAACTGAAACAAGTCCAAGTAAACGTACAGAAAACCTAGTGGCCACCATCATTGCGGCACCAACTGCTACTTTGCCGCTGTATGATTCTTCACTACTACTCAATGGGTTATTCTCTTAATCTAGCCAAAATCTGTAATCAGCACTCTAAGTCATTAACAAGCGAAGCGACACCATTATTGTCGCAGGAAGATATGCCAATTCTTAGTCACAGTAGACAGTCGGTATTTTTCATCGCCCTATGTAGCATAATATGTCTTAAATTCACTATTTTTGAGCGAATATAGCAATAAACTTGCTCTCAAAAAAGCATAAGATGCCACATAACTGACATTCACTGTTTTGCACCAAAAAGGCACTTCAATTATGGCGATAACGTCTGTTCCTCCAAAGATTGCTCCCGCTTCTAGCGAACACCTTTCCATACTTAATGATATAGAAAAAAAGGTGTTGTGGTTGGCAAGTTACATGATTCACAACGCTAATCATGTTCGGCCTTCTAGAGATGGACTTAAAGTGGGTGGACACCAAGCATCTTCCGCATCGCTCGTAAGCATCATGACAGCCTTGTATTTCCATTCCATGCGTGCTGAAGACAGAATTGCTGTTAAACCCCACGCTTCACCAGTAATGCATGCAATCATGTACTTAATGGGACGCCAATCACTAGATGCACTTCAGAACTTCAGAGGGTTTGGAGGTGCGCAGTCCTATCCCAGCATAACCAAAGACCATACCGATATTGATTTTTCGACAGGTTCTGTAGGAATGGGTGTTGCTGCAACTCTTTTTAATAGCCTAGTCCAAGACTATATGGTCGACCATAACTGGCTAAACGAAAAAAAGGCTGGCCGCATGATCGCTCTGGCCGGGGACGCTGAGTTTGACGAAGGAAACATATTTGAAGCTTTGCTGGAAGGCTGGAAGCATAAGGTAGGAAACCTTTGGTGGGTAGTAGACTATAATCGTCAAAGCTTAGATGGAGTTGTGGATGACGCGTTATTCGAAAAAATACGCGGTGTTTTCGACAGTCTAGGATGGCAGGTAAGTCCCTTAAAGTATGGCAAAAAATTACTAACTGCCCGCGAAGGCCCGGCAGGCGAAGCAGTGCTAAATTGGATAGACAACTGCCCAAATCAACTATACAGCGCCTTAACCTTCCAAGGGGCTACTGAATGGCGCAGACACCTTGAACTAGATTTAAGTGGTACAAGCGGCATTAAGGAATTTCTTGATACCCATGACGACGCCATGTTGCAGACAGTTATGACTAATCTCGGCGGCCATGACATGGAAACATTGACCGAGGCCTTTGCAGGGGCAGATGATGGTGCCCCTCATTGCTTTATCGCCTACACAATTAAGGGTTATGGCCTACCTCTCGCAGGGCATAAAGATAACCATGCAGGCATGATGAGCCTGGCTCAACTCTCAAGCTTCCAAAAGCAGTGCAATGTCCAAGAAGGCCAAGAATGGGGTAAGTTTGAAGGGCTGACAACATCTGAGCAAGCGATCAAAAAATTCATTGGCAATGCACCATATCAAGCAAGGGTAAAAAAAGAGGCAAACAATATCTCCCCCATACCTGTCCCTCCGATTGATACACCGGTGAGCGAGCAGCAATCTACGCAAGAAGCCTTCGGCAAGATAATGTTTGAACTAGGGAAGGGCGATAGCGAGTTTGCTGATCATATCGTAACCACCTCGCCGGATGTAACGTCATCTACAAACCTTGGCGGATGGGTTAATCGACGAAAGCTATACGCGCTGGAAAACATCTCAGATACCTTCAAGGATCGTCGAATTCCATCAACGCAGTTATGGACAAAAGGCCCATCTGGGCAGCATATTGAACTAGGTATTGCAGAGAATAATTTGTTTTCTCTGCTTGGCCAACTTGGTATGGCGAGCGAACACTTTGGCGAACGCCTTATTCCAATTGGCACATTGTATGACCCCTTTATCGCAAGGGGTTTAGATGCCTTGAATTATGGCCTCTACCAAGGGGCTCGTTATCTATTAGTCGCTACACCTAGTGGAATCACTTTGGGGCCTGAAGGTGGAGCACATCAGTCAATTAACACACCACTTATTGGCCTTAGCCAGCCAGGACTTATAACCCTAGAGCCAACATATGCTGATGAGCTAGCGATACAAATGGCATGGGCTTTCAGGCATATTCAAGAAAAACAAGGCTCTTCTGTGTATCTACGCCTATCTACACGGAAATTGGAGCAACTCCCTCGTATTATGCATGAGACAACCGTCGCTGATATTGAGGCCGGGGCCTACTGGCTGAGACCACCGAAGCGCGAAACACGTGGTGTTATCGTCTACTCAGGAGCAATAGCACCAGAAGTTATGCTTGCAGTGGAGAAACTGGCTGGTCGCGATAGAGGCCTCGCTGTTCTTGCTGTTACCTCA
>JBFOLV010000140.1:0-3164 GCA_040830325.1 Kordiimonas sp.
AGCCTCTAGCCTTGTTTCCAAGGATGCGCAGCTGGCCCCTATTTCTCTAGAGCTTGTTGTCACAAGTGATATGGAGAAAAGACCAGAGAATGAGGCGAAATGGGCGGAAGCAAACAGTTTTAAAGCGAAGCCTGGCACCTTTTGTGTTGTGCCGAGCACCGAGGGTGAAGCAGATAAAATTTTGCTTGGTGTCGGCGATAATATGCCGAGTGCAAGCGACCCTTGGTGGCTAGCTGCTGCACAAGAAAAATTAGCATCTGGTATCTACGAAGTTATAAACGCGCCGGATGATGCTACACTTGCGGCCGGTGCCTATGGTTGGGCGGCTGCAAGCTACAAGTTTGACAAATACCTAAGCGAATCAATTGATGAGAAAAAAGTGCTCGTGCTGCCAGCATCAATTGACCGTGACTCAGTAGTGCGTGAAGCCGAAGCAACGGCGCTTGTACGTGATCTCGTAAATACACCAACTGATGATCTCGGCCCAGCCGAATTGCAAGATGCAGCGGAGGCGCTCGCTGAGGAGTTTGGCGGATCATGCTCCACGATTGTTGGTGAAGACTTGCTGGACGAGAATTTCCCAGCCATTCATGCTGTGGGTCGTGCAGCGGCAAATGGTCGGGAGCCGCGCCTTATTGATCTTAGTTGGGGTGATGATAGCCAGCCAACTGTAACACTTGTTGGTAAAGGTGTTTGTTTCGACACTGGCGGCTTGGACATTAAAACCGGCGGTTACATGCGGCTTATGAAAAAGGACATGGGCGGTGCGGCCAACGCACTTGGGCTCGCGCGCCTTATTATGGCAAATGACCTAAAGGTAAAACTCCGTGTCTTAATCCCTGCTGTTGAAAACGCTATTGCAGGTGACGCATACCGACCTGGTGATGTGATTGCAACGCGTAAAGGCTTGTCTGTTGAGGTTGGTAACACAGATGCGGAAGGCCGCATCGTGCTCTGTGATGCTATTACTTTGGCTTGCGAAGAAAAACCAGATCTCCTTATGGATTTTGCCACCCTAACAGGAGCAGCTCGTGTCGCGCTTGGGCCGGATTTGCCTGCAACTTACACCAATGATGATGGTGTTTGGAGCGCTTTGGAGGCCGGTGGAAAACTGGTTGGCGACCCGTTGTGGCGCATGCCACTTTGGGCACCTTACGATGACAATATCAGCAGCGCGATTGCTGATGTTTGCAATATTTCTGATACCCCAATGGGTGGGTCTATCACTGCAGCCCTGTATCTCCAGCGTTTTGTTGAAGAAGATATTAAGTGGGTCCATGTGGATTTGTTTGCTTGGAACCCAAAAGCACGTGCTGGAAGGCCCAAAGGCGGAGAAGCTCAAGCAATTAGAGCAGCTTACAATGCCCTTGACCCAATCTTGTCACTTGACGAATAAGCCCAAGTTAGGACAGTTTTAACCGTCACCTGTTATTCCTTAAAAAATAGCTGGGTCCGAGGAGCGCGACCATGACGGAAAAAACTAATCCGAGAATGTTGAAAGTGTGGCGGGAAGCTCATTTGCAGTGTGTCCGCTCGCATGATGTTGATTTAACATCTCGGCAAATGTCTGTTTTACTATCAGTATATATGACGGAGCCGCCTCATACGGTGAGGGGGTTAGCTGCGTTATTAAATGTCACGAAACCTGTAATTACACGGGCGCTTGATACTATGGGGCAGCTCGGTTTGATTAAACGTAAGCGTGATGAAGCGGACAAAAGAAGTGTTCTTGTACAGCGCACGGTAAAAGGTGCCGTTTATTTGAGCGAATTGTCTGATAGAATAGTTGAAGCAGATAAAGTGATCCCGCATGACGACGACCCACAGGCAGAAAACGCTTAAGTTAGGACTATATGGAAACTAGCAATATTGCCTCTTTTGGTTTGCCTGCTCTCCACGACCCAGATTGTGTGATGGAAGGGCAATCTAGATTGATCGACAGCATTGTTATTGATGCGCAAGTCTCAACAGTGGTTGCTCCCCTAAAATTTGATCCTGACATTGATTCCGAAACGCTGACTTATGTTATTCACGGTGAACCGCTACAGGTTCTCGGAGAAACGGGCCCTTGGCAATTGGTTGTTTCCGTGCTGGATGGTTATTTAGGTTGGATTGATCACGGTTCCGTCGCGTCTTCTGTAATTGAACCAACGCATACGGTGTGCGTGCCGCTTGCTCATGTTTACTCTTCGCCTGACTTGAAATCGAATCCAGTAAAAACCCTGCCGCTTGGTTCCTATGTTGCTGTTACAGGTAGTGCACAAAACGGGTTTATGCCGCTAGCTGGCGGCAGTTGGATTTTTGCGCGCCATATTGCCGTTGTCGGTGATTATGATGATGATCCTGTTTCTGCAGCTGAATGTTTCATCGGTGTGCCTTACCTTTGGGGGGGGCGGACAACACTTGGTATGGATTGTTCTGGGCTTGTTCAGGTGACCCTTGCTGCATGTGGTATGAGAGTGCACCGGGACAGCGGGACTCAATTTGCGAGTTTGGGGCGCCTGTTAAAGGACGGTGAAACACCGGTCCGTGGGGATTTGGCGTTTTTCCCGGGTCATGTAGGGTGGATGCTAGATAGCGAATATATACTCCATGCAAATGCAACAAACATGGCAGTAACAGTTGATCGGCTTGAGGATGTTATAAGTTGGGTTGCCGCTGAAACTGACAAACCACCTTTCAGTGGGTTCAAGCGTTTATAGTCGTCATAAAAAAAGCGGACCGTTTTGGCCCGCTTTTTTTAATTTATTCAATCAGCGTTTACTGACCAACTGCCTCGGCAACTTCACCAGCAGCTTCTTCAACTGCCTCAGTCGCTGCTTCTACAGCAGGAAATGGTACAGGTGCATCAGCCATGCTTGCTAGGTAAGCAATAAGGTCAGCACGATTACCGTCTTTCTTAAGGCCTGCATAACCCATGCTAGTACCTTTAGCTACAGCTTTGGGGCTCTTGATCCATGCATCAAGCAGTTCATAAGTCCAAGTACCACCGAGCGCTGTAAGGTCGTTTGAGTATTTAGCACCAGCAACGCCAGCTACTGCACGGCCAACGATACCATAAAGGTTCGGCCCCGTACCATGAGCGCCACCTTTTTCAATTGTATGGCAAGAACGACATTTCGCCCACTGACGTGCGCCTTTGGCAGCATCTGAGCTAGCAAGAA
>JBFOLV010000141.1:0-4470 GCA_040830325.1 Kordiimonas sp.
CAACACTTTCTTTCGTGGCCTTTTGTACCTTCTTAATAATCATGTTTCGTTTTAGCTTCGATAGATAATCAATGAAAACAACGCCATCGAGATGATCAATCTCATGTTGAACACAAGTGGCCGCCAAGCCCTCCATCAGCTGTTCTTGCTCTTTACCGTCATAATCTAGGTATTTCACCTTAACAGACTCAGGGCGCTCCACTTCGGCATAATGCTCAGGAACTGACAGACAACCTTCATTATAGATATTAAACTCAGGTGATTCCCACGTGATCTCAGGATTTACCAGAAATAGAGGCTTGCGCTCTTCATCATCACCGTCCGTATCAAGCACGATAACGCGTTTTGGTACAGCTACCTGAATGGCTGCCAATCCAATTCCCGGCGCTGCATACATAGTTTCGAGCATGTCATCCATCAAACGCCGCAGATCATCATCAACCTGCCCAACAGGGTCAGACAAAGTTTTCAGCATCGGGTCTGGTACATTGATAATATCTAATTTGGCCATGATGGCTCCGTCAAAATATTCATAAAGCTTGCGCTCTACCTATGGAGACAATCAATCAAGGTCAAGGTTTTTAGAATTCGGAAAGTGGAGCATCCAACTCATAGACACCTTTCACATCCTCTATTTCAAGCACCCAAACATCACTATCGTACTGGCGTTTCTTAGCAATTAACGCATCAGCATCCCGGTCAGCAGCCTGTTCAAAGGTTGCTAGCTGCCGCCACATTTTATTGCCATCAAAATCAAGAGTCTGCTCATAAACGGATATACCAGCAGCGAATGCGTTTACTTTAAGCAGCACACCACCGCGCTCCGCATCGCCTTTGTTCACAACAAATGTTGGCATGTCAGCTGCAAAGCACGTACGTACATGGGCATCAACCCACATACTAGTTTTCAATCTATCCATCATGAAAAGCTCTATGCGAGCTATTCGCCTGCTTCGTCAAGCCCCAAGATATGAAGCCTATCCTCAAACATGCGTTTTATTGTGGCTGACGGCACATTGAAATCAAGCCCCATAGCTTCGTTTTCACACCAAACAACTGTAGCGCTCAACTGGCCTCGCCCTTCAATTGACAGCACAAGTTCCGTTCCAGTTTGAATCGGTAAATCAACCCGTACTCGTGCACCGCCCAAAGAAAGATTCCAAATCTGACAAGATATCTCATGCCTACCAATCAGCAGTTTTGCCGGCCACAAAACCGAGCGACGTTTAAATAAACGTGTGTCAGCTGCTGTCTTCTTCTTGACCCCAGTTTCTTTTTTTGCCCGTGCCATAATCTTGCCTGATCAATTCAATGCGTATTGCCGGATAGTATCAGCGAGTCCTAAAGTAATTGTCACTAGATAGATCTAATTTTCATAAAATCGCACCCCTAGACAGATTGCTTGTTTCAGTGCACACCTTTCGTTACCAATAAAAGAACGCTCAGCCTGAACCGAGAGGCCTTTATGCCAAACTCAGATGTGAATATTCTTATTGTGGAAGACAGCCATACTTTGGCGCTTACCTATCAAGAATATTTACGCCCAATCGGGGCGCCAATTTCTATTGCAGAGACAGGCGAGAAAGCTCTGGAAAGCATCAATTCTCTAAATCCTACGGTTATTCTGCTTGATTTAAAGCTACCTGATATGGATGGCATAGAGATATTGAAGCACCTGAAAGCGCGCGATCATGATGCGCGCATTATTGTTATCACAGCCCACGGATCAGTAACCGTGGCCGTTGAAGCAATGAGAGAAGGTGCCTCTGATTTTCTCTTAAAACCCTTTACCGCTGAACGCATCACAACAACGGTAAAAAATGCGCTTGAAATGCACCGTCTGGTGAATCTCGTAGAGAAATTTGAAAGCCGCCAAGGCAAACGGTTTGATCGGTTCATTGGGGATAGCCCCGCAATGCAGGCCGTTTACAGAATGATTGAAGACTGCGCGCCATCAAAAGCAAGCGTGTTCATCATGGGGCCTTCGGGTACAGGTAAAGAGCTATGCGCTGAATCTATTCACTTGCAAGGCCCGCGGCGAGACAAAAAATTCGTTGCTTTGAACTGTGCTGCCATTCCTGAAAACCTGATTGAAAGTGAGATATTCGGCCATAAACGCGGTGCTTTTACAGGCGCTACATCTGATAGAGACGGCGCTGCAGTCAGCGCAGACGGCGGTACTTTGTTTCTCGATGAAATCTGTGAAATGCCCCTCGACCTTCAGGCAAAGCTATTACGCTTTATTCAAACAGGCCAGGTTGTCCCTGTAGGCAGCAATACGCCCGTATCAGTAAATGTGCGCTTCGTATGTGCAACTAACCGCATTCCTTGGGAGGAGGTAGATGCTGGACGCTTTCGAGAAGACCTATACTACCGCCTTCATGTGATACCAATTCACCTACCGCCACTCAATGACCGCGGTCATGATGTTATATTGATTGCAGAACATCTGCTGAATTCATACTCCGAGGAAGAAAGTAAGGGCTTTACTCATATAACACCCGAAGCCAAAACTCGTATCATGGAACATACATGGCCCGGCAATGTCCGCGAGCTCGGCAACGTAATCCAAAGCGCCGTAGTGTTAAACGAAGGGCCTGCACTCACGCATGATATGCTGGAGCGGCTATTGGGACATGGGTCTCGGCCCCAAGAACAAGCGCCTGCAAACAGATACTCACCAGCGCCAATATCGCCTAACCTGCAAGTTCGACAGCGAACCCCAGAAGCATACGGGACGATTGAGCCCCTGGCTGTTTCAGAACGGCGTTTAATGGAGAATGCCATTGCCCTATGCGGCGGACGAGTGAGGGCCGCTGCAAAACAGCTGGAAATCAATCCGTCCACATTGTACCGCAAGCTCAAGGAATGGGAAAACCAGTAAGCTTCCATATCTCATTTTTTGCCTCACCAAATTTCCTGCCTATATCAACATTAGTATCAACAAACTAAAAACGGCTGGATTAAACCATGGTAATTGAAGCAGTTCGCACTCCTGACAATCAGTTTGATGATTTACCTGACTGGCCCTTCAAACCCAATTACATTGAAGGTCTTACTGGGTATAAGCAGCTACGCGGACATTATGTTGATGAAGGCCCCAAGGATGCTGATCGCGTTTTTCTTTGCCTACACGGCGAGCCTAGTTGGGCCTACTTATACCGCCATATGATTCCCCATTTTGTTGACAGCGGATCGCGTGTTGTCGCTCCTGATTTTCTCGGCTTTGGCCGTTCCGACAAACCAGTAAATACCCAAGACTATAGTTTCCATTTTCACAGAAACTATCTGATGCGCCTTATCGAAGCATTAAACCTCAACAATATCACCCTAGTCTGCCAAGACTGGGGAGGCCTTATTGGCCTTACCATACCAATGGATATGGAAAGCCGTTTCTCCCGCCTCATTATCATGAATACGGCATTAGCCGTTGGCATACCCGCAGGAAAGGGTTTTAACAATTGGCGTGACTATGTAGCAAACACTATTGATATACCTGTAGGCAGCATCATGAAACGAGCCACGCCGCATCTTTCTGACGCTGAAGTCGCCGCCTATGATGCGCCATTTCCTGACTTCAAATTCAAAGCTGGTGCGCGGATTTTCCCCTCCCTCGTGATGACAGAGCCTGATATGGAGGGTGTCAAAACATCAAAACGCGCAGCTCACTTTTGGTCCGAAACATGGACTGGCGATAGCTTCATGGCAATTGGCATGAAAGACCCAGTCATGAGTCCGCCCATGATGCACCAAATGAAACAACTCATTAAAGGGTGCCCAGACCCTCTCGAAATAGAGGACGGGGGACACTTCGTACAGGAATGGGGGAACATAATCGCCCCTGCTGCATTGAAACACTTTGGTGATATTAAATAACTGTGAAAAGAAAAGGCGGCCCAACTGATAGTGAGGCCGCCGCTTAACTCTACGGTCTTTTACAAAAACCTACTTTTCCATTTTTGCCTTAAAATGATCCAATGCGTGAGCATTACTCGCAGCAAGCCCTGCAACCGTTACAAGATCAGAAGCGGTTGAAGTCATCCGTGCAATTTGTACTGATTTATCCATACCAAGAAGCATTGGTCCAACTACACGGCTATCACCAAGTTCGGACAACAGCTTATATGCAATGTTTGCCGAATGAAGCGCTGGCATGATCAGGATATTAGCAGGCCCTGACAAACGCATGAATGGATAAAGCTCCATCAATTCACGGTTCAAAGCTACATCTGCTTGCATTTCACCGTCATACTCAAAGTTTACATCACGCTCATCAAGAATAGAGACCGCGTCACGGATATGAGCCGTTTTTCCTGACGGTGGATTACCGAAATTTGAGAATGACAAGAAAGCCACGCGAGGGTCATGCCCCAAACGCTTCACAAAGAATGCAGCGCTTTCAGCAATATCAGCAAGTTCTTGTGCTGATGGTTTTTCATTCACCGTAGTGTCAGCCATAAAGACCGTGCG
>JBFOLV010000142.1:0-7994 GCA_040830325.1 Kordiimonas sp.
CTGCTCTTTGGCCTGCAATCAACTGCTTCCGGGTTGATCCAGCTCTTCTTCTACAACAGGGACGATAAGATGATTTGTAAGTTGCTGAAACATACCTTTATGGGTCTTGTTATTCTTATAACCACTATACCTGTTAACAGTGGCATTCAGGAACAACCCCTACCCAATTTTGATGATCGAATACCGGAGGTATGGAGACCTGCCCCGACACCTCCAGGAGCACTAGATTGGCAGACATTAATCAATGTGAGGGTACACCACGAAAACGTTGATAACTTCATGCTCAGTGTACCTAGTTTCACCCAAGCCCTAGAGGCGCTTGATGGCCAACGGGTGAAACTGAACGGTTATATGATGCCACTTAGTGCTTCTGAAGCGCAAAGCCATTTTATTCTAATGGCTTATCCGCACTCCTGTCCATTTCACATGCTCGGCGGGCTTGGTGGTTTTGTTGAGATAGAAGCCGACTTCCCTGTGAATTTTACCTATGAGCCTGTGCTGATTGAAGGCCAATTTCAGTTACTCGAAGACTATTCAAATGGCCTATTTTACCGCATCAACGCCGCGCAGGCCGTAACGCAGTAACTTATTCTAGATTTATTTGAGGACCCATATGTTTGATAAAACTTTACTGCCGGATGTTGCGGCCCAGCAAGCAGCGACCAGCACGTTACCGCTAGATTGGGTAGGGATGGAAGCCATTGCTCTGCCTGTTTTAATACCAGCCGGTGACGTAAACCAAATATCTGTTACAACTAAAGCTGATTGCTTCGTCAACTTAGATATGCCGGGCATAAAAGGTATCCATATGTCTCGCCTTTACCTTGAGCTAAAAGAAGCACTTGCACATCAGATCCTTAGCGAAGCTACTCTTTCCCAACTCCTTCGAAAGATGGTGGCGTCTCAGCAAGGTATCAGTAGTGCAGCCAGATTACGGTTTTCGTTTGACTTACCCCTAAAAAAACCAGCTCTTTTAAGCAATGAAACAGGCGTTCAAGCATACGAAGTTGAAGTAATAGCGACACTCAGCGAAGGCGTAAAATCTATCGAGCTTGGCCTCACCATACCTTATTCTAGTACATGCCCTTGTTCTGCGGCACTATCCCGCCAGTTGCTCGCCACACGCCTAGACGAGACCTTTTCTGAGAAAAAAATAGACAAGTCTGCCCTGATTGACTGGATTCAATCAGAGCAAGGTTCAGTAGCAACACCACATAGTCAACGATCATATGCCTACATCAACTTGACATTCCAAGCTAACCACTACCCTGATATCGCTGATTTGATACGACACTTCGAGGCTGTTATTGGAACGCCCGTTCAAACCGCAGTGAAAAGAGAGGATGAACAGGCATTTGCCAAGCTGAATGCAGAAAACCTTATGTTCTGCGAAGATGCAGCACGTAAACTAAAAGCTGCACTCGAAGATATGCCTACAGTGAAGGATTACGCCTTCAAGGTAGAACATCAAGAAAGCTTACATGCTCACAATGCAGTGGTGATTGATCGTAAATTCAGTTAATGCTTTAGGGGAAGGTTGAGCATTATATATATTCAGCCTTCCCCTATGAACTCCTTCTACCAGTTTGCTTCAAGCTCTACACCGATTATTCTTGGTGCATCTAAAGGAGCGTAATGCGTTCCGTCCGCACCAAAGGCCAAATTATCGATCGCTAGACCTCCTGCGCGGCGTTCGTTGGTCAAGTTCTCCCCATACAAACGGATAGAATATCCGTTCCCCGCATAGCCAACCTGCACCCCAAAAGTCGTAACAGCTTTCTGGACAGCGTCTCCCCTTGCGCGGAGTGGTGTCTTACCTGTCCAATCAGCTTCTCCTCGCACGAAGAAACCTGAAGCCCATTCATATCGCAGGGCGATACCGGCATCATATTCTGGCACAAACTGTACGCGCTTCCCGCGCAGGTCAGTGTCACTATCAAGAACAAGTTCCCTGTATTCTGCATCCACGTAACCAATATGGGTATCCACAGACAAAGCCTGTGTTGGTTGCCAGTGCATCTCAAATTCCGCCCCAAGACTGCGAATTGAGGCATTTGATCCTATATAATCGGAACTGACGGGCCGCCCCTGATCATCCAAAGCAATCTGAATTTCCTGCCAATTATTTGAGGTGATGTAGAAAAGAGCACCCGAAGCACGAAGCTTGCGGTCTGCAGAGCGCCATTTGAAGCCTATCTCTCTGCTCCAAAGCGTCTCGCTATCATAAGAAATAATATCTTCATCCAAGACGCCATTTTGTATGGCGGAAAGGTTAAAGCCTCCAGGGATGTATCCACGTGCCACGGATGCGTTCAGTGAAAAGTCTTCAGTAACTTTATATAAGACCGAAACACGTGGCAGAAGAATATCAAATGTCTTGCTACGATCCGCTTGCTGATATGAAACGGTGGATCCAAACCCAAGGTCCAACTCACCTGGCCTTTGCAGAGTATGGCGTTTAGCGCTCTCATAGCGCAATCCGGCACCAAATTTCAGTTTAGGTGTCACATATAAGTTTGCAGAACCAAATACGCTTATGTCCTCGCCTTCTTGTCGCTGAGCAGGCGCTGCATTATAAGAAGCTGCGGTGCCGGGGCCAACAAAAGTGGCCAAAGTACGCTCCTCAGATTCCTCATAATAAGCTGCTCCAAGAATGTAATCAAAACGGTCCCCTTCAGGTGAAGAAAACCGAACTTCAATGTGCTTGTACTTCTCTGCCTCTATTTCCTGACCGGCTACTATAGGGCTTGCTGTCAAATCGAAATCCAACCCTTGAGCATCTTCATCAAGGCTACGATATGATGCAGCTACATCTATAACTCCATAGTCCAGAGCATAGGTTGCACTCACACCAGCAACAAATTCTTCCTCGGTCGTCTTTTTTGGGGCGTCTTCCAGCGCAGTCCATTCTGCAATCTTGCGCCCCCCGTTAAACTGGTCAGCATAAAAATTGTTATAATGATCGATATCAAGCGGCACATACTGCTGATCAAAAATACCCGGAGCATTTAGATCGCGCCAATAGGCCGTAGCATTAACTGTCAGTCTGTCAGAAGGTGTCCACCGCAAACGACCTTGAAGGAAGGTTTCATCAATGTAAGCTTCATCATCCGTCGATGCGCCTAGATTCTTCACATAAGCATCTTCTCTCACCTTACTAAAAGCAATGGATCCCGAGAGAGTATCAGGTACAATTGCGCCAGTTATAAATCCACTTCCCTCAAAAGTTTCCCCTGAAGAGTAATGTGCACCTGTCAAGCGAACCTCTCCTGAAAACTCCTCCGAAGGAGTCTTAGTATTGACAATAATCAGGCCAGACTCTGAATTAGCTCCGTAAAGTGACCCCTGCGGGCCACGAAGTACCTCAACGGATTCAATTTGCTTCAATACAGAATTGCTAAGTTCTCTGAATGGGATACCGTCAATATAAACAGCTGCTCAGTTTATAATGAATGGGTTCGATTCAACACCTCGTACCGTAATATAAATACTACCGCGCTGACCTGACTCATTAAACTTCACATTTGGTACTAGATCATCAATTCGTTTGAAGTCTCTAATACGAGCATCTGCAATAGTTTTTGAATCCAATACTGTTACGGCCAAATCAGAGTCAATCAGGGTCGTATCTCGTTTTGACCCGGTAACAACAATTGTTTCCAAAGGCTGTTCAACATTTTCTTCCAAAGGAGGATTTTCCACGGGACTTGATTGTCCCAAAGCGGTTCCTTCTGCAACTAGGACTAACGCTACGGCAGAAGTTGTAGTGCGTAGCTTGTCGATTTTTCTAATCCACATTGGTAGCTCCAACCAATTTTTATGAAATGTACGTGTTTTTGTCAGCGTTTTCCGCTGATGGGTTGCACTTTCATATAGGTTATACCATAACCAAACAGCTCCATTTCTGGTATTGGGGTCGTAATTTTTACATGAAATGGGGTTTTGCTGAATTGACCGAAAAAGCTCAACTAGACGCTTATACTGATGGTCCTCTGAAGTTTGTCGCGAGTGGATGCAATTCAGTATTTGTGACACACTCAAAATTTCATGAATATGAAGGAGAAGTTGGTGGTTCTCGCTACCTCAAGATTGCCTTGAACGTAGGGCAAAAAGCGAATTACTACAGCAACACTAATGTTGGAATAGTTGACGAAGATTGGCGTAGGAACGGTATAGTATTAACTTTGCCAAATGATGTTGGTTCAGGACATTCTTCTACGGTCAGCATGACGGGGATCGCCGTAGATCTAGACGCTTTTCCATTCGATAGCGATCAGCCTTATACAATAGACGCATTCTCCCATTTGGTATCAAAGATAACCATGGATCCTGTTGCTGCGCGCTATATCAAAGAGTTGATGGGGGACGCAGAATTACATGGGTGCAGCAGTGCCTTTTTCTCCGACAGGCTTAATCTCCTAATGCGTAGATTAACCGCACCACATTCACTTTCACTAGAAACAGACACAAATGCGGCACCCCTGGACGAATGGCGCCTAAACAGAGTGATTGATCTGATGGAAGCGGACTTGGGTAACGACCTGACGGTCAGTGATATGGCTAAAGAAGTGAGCATGGATCTCACCAACTTTTCAAAAGCTTTTCGTGGTGCAACCGGCATGCCGCCTTATGCTTATTTGACACAACGCCGCATGAATGCTGCGCAAACCATGCTACAGCTTGGCCAAAATGTAACCTCGATTGCCATGTCGTTAAACTATTCAAACCCCAGTAAATTTTCAGCAGCCTTTAAACGCTACATTGGCCAATCTCCATCTACATGGATAAAAGAGAAGCGAAGCTGACCCGATTTTTGCTATATTTCTAACCCAATCAGCTTCATTGCTTACTACCTCAACTACCGACCTTACCGCCGTCTAATTTCTGCACAACGACAACACTGGGACGCGGCGGCATACCAGCAGCGAAGTCAGGCCAACGGGTTTTAGGTGCTTCAAAGGTAGCTTCCAATCCATCCCCGGGGTGTTGCACGCATAAAAATAGACTGCGCCCATCACGTGAGAACTGTGGGCCGCAGACTTCAGCCCCTACAGGCGCTCGGAAAAAGGCTTTTCCAGTGCCACGGTTTTGATCGCTAGTTCCCACCGCCCAGAGTCCATCAGCAATGCCTGACTCTTTGGTGCCATCGGTCGAGACCCATAGTCTTCCAGACGGATCAATCGCGCAGTTATCAGGGCTCGCAAACCAGCCATTCTCTGTTGTGAGAGGGTTCCACAATGCACCCACTTCCGTCTTTTCCGGATCGCCACACCTAACAAGTATATCCCACTGTGACCGTGTTGCAGTAAAATCACCGTCAGGCTCAACAATTTGTATAATATGACCAAACTCGCTGGCTGCACGCGGGTTGGCAGCATCAATTTGTTCTTCAGTCCGATCAACATTATTAGTAAGCATAACCCAAACACTTCCTGTGCGAGGGTCCGGCTGTACGTCCTCAGGTCGGTCCATTGGCGTTGCGCCCAGCAGATCCGCCGCTCGGCGAGTTTCTATCAGTACATCCGCTTGTGACTCAAACCCATTCGCCGCAATGAGAGGCCCAATTCCATAAACAATAGGCAACCATTCAACAGACCCCTCAGCATCAAAGCGAGCAACATATAATGTACCATGATCCAGAAGGTCAGCATTAGCTGTAGGATCATCTTGGTTAACAGTGTCTCGAGATACAAATTTATATACATAGTCAAACCTTTGATCGTCACCCATGTAAATAACTAGGCGACCATCTGGCGCAATGACTGTCTCAGCACCTTCATGTTTAAAGCGGCCAAGGGCCGTTCGCTTTTTTGGTGTTGAAGTTGGGTTTTTCGGATCTACTTCCACAACCCAACCAAATCGGTTTGGCTCGTTCGGTTCTTTACCAACATCAAACCGATCAAAATGGCGCCCCCACTGATACCATCCGCTAGGTACGCCGTACCGTTTATGATTCCGCGCTTCGGGGTGTGTTTCTTCTATAATGCCCAAAAAGCTTCCATTGATGTTCTCTTCGGCCATTAACCAAGTGCCCCAAGGGGTAATGCCACCCGCACAGTTATTCATCGTTCCTGCGACACGCCTCCCTGTTGGATCTTGTGTCGTCATCAAACGCTGTGAACCAGCGGCTGGACCCGTAATTTCCATTGGTGTGCGGTGCGCTGTAATACGCCTATTGTAGGGAGACCCAATAATGGGCCGCCAACCATGTTTCGTCTCCATAACTTCCACAACAGAACCCCCATGGGCCGCCATTTCTGTCAGGCATAACTCCGCAGTCATTGAATCAGGATAAGTTGCAGCAACATTTGGTAACATAAGCGGGGTAGTTACATATTCATGATTAATACACAGCAGCGCCCGTGCTTTGCCATCTCGCCCTGCTGGAAGGTCAACAATGCCAAGATAGTCATTGTTATAGCCAAATTGACGAAGCTGCGCTGCCTCGCTCTGATGGTATGGATCAAATTCTGGACTATCTTCAAAAAGAGGATCCCCCCACTTGAGTACGACATCTAAATTATATCCTGCCGGGATATGATGGGTTTCGTCAATACCGTGTTTGATTTCCTGAAAACGAAATTCGTCACTCGTGAAAGATAGCTCAGGAGTGGTCCCTATTTTGGCGCAGCCACTCATCACAAGACCTGCTGTTGCGGCCAAACCGCCAATAAAACCCCGGCGACTTAACCGGGTATCAATAATTTCGGCCATTAGGGTAGCGCCATTTCCAACGCATGGATTTGATGTTTTGTTTTCAGAGTTATCTATCATTTTTAGCATCCCTTAGAAGATACGCTGGTTTGGCCTTTTCTTGAAATTGTATATAAGCTTAGCATTGTTACAATTCAGTCATCGTCTGTTGGTGTATCTATCACAAGCAAAAGCCTTGTTTCGCCGCTTCCCTCAATTGGCGGCGAACGATGAACTATTGAGGATGGTTCGACATCCTGCCAACGGCGTCCACGAAAAATGGCTGCTGATCCTGTTGGCAACTTTTCGATGTTTTCTGGTATATCCCCTGACAAGCCTGACCCATATTCAGTTCCCTGCCCTCGATATGTACACAGCAAACGTGCTGCAACATTATCCTGATGAAACCTTCTACACGCATTATTGTTTACAACATCAAGCCGTAGAATGATCGAGGACACATCCATCACACGAGCAAAGGTTCCTGCCAGAAGAGAAATATCGCTCGCCAGCTCTTGGCAATACGTACCGTCCGCGATGCCATGCTTATCGCATAAAGCAAGTACATGCCCTTGAACCTGCTCCGGTCGCGTTGCCAATCGAACTTTTGGCAAATTTTCTGGTGGCAACTGATCTAACCAATCCTGAAATTTTGACTCAGGGTTGCGGTGATAAACAGCAACTGCACATTCTGAGTTCCAAATACTATTGAGTACTTCAGGCGTATTACCTTCAAGAATAGCGTCGGAATATATTGGTTGGGTCGCTAATGCTTCTCTCACTGGGACATCTCCGACGCATTTCGCCATTTAGGAAATGGGTCAGCAAGTTTTTCCCAACTCGCGGGCTCATATTCAACTTTTGGCTCGATCAGGGCTTCGTCAAGTGCTGCGATAATTCCAGCTTTGTTCATATCCGCACCAATGAACACCAGTTCTTGCCTCCGGTCACCATATGGCTCTTCCCAAAGCTTCTTAATGTGCGCTAGTGCATGTGGGTCTTCCGGCCACCTTTCGTGCGGTACCGCAGCCCACCATGTCCCTAGGGGCTTTATGCTACTTATGGCGCCAGCTAAGGAGAATTCAGCTACCCAGTCTGGTCGTGAAGCAACCCAAAAATGACCTTTGGCGCGAATCACCCCCGGTAGATCTTCTGTCAAAACATCATGTATTTTCTGAGGATGAAAAGGCGTTGTTGCACGATAGACAAACGAAGAAACACCATACTCTTCAGTCTCAGGCTTATGGTCTTCAAAACCATATAGTTCCTTGACCCAAAGCGGATGTCGGTGAGCTGCCTCA
>JBFOLV010000143.1:0-2405 GCA_040830325.1 Kordiimonas sp.
GTTTTCCGGGTACCCAGGCATTGGGCCCCCACGGTGCTGGCTCACCATCGGCATGCGACTGGGGCTCCAGCGGAGTAATTCCGGAAGCTTACCAGCAGGTACATTAATGTGAAAACGTACATTTTCATCTACATTTGGATATATTTCTGTAGCTGATGCGGTTGTAGAAAACGCAAGCATAACCAGCCCGAAAGCCAGCTGACCAAAACGACGTAACATGATTTTTTCCCAATAAAAAAGGGGCATAAAAGCCCCTATGGTATTTTAAACAAACCTTTAGGCAGCTAGACCCAGGGCACGTTCAATTAATAATGTGACACTGCGCTTCGCTTCTTCAAACTGTGTATCACTTAAAGGTTCACCTTCATTCATGACATTTATCTGTGCTTCAAAATCAGCATAGTGCTGCGTTGTTGCCCAGATCATATAGAACAATTGTCGAACATCGACTGGTTCCATTTTTCCTTCAGAGATCCAGCGGTTAACAACCTGCTCGCGGCTTTCAAGCCATGGTTTTACAGTGTCCTTGAGATAATCCTGTAAAAATGGTGCGCCACTTGCCATTTCTATCGCCCAGAGGCGTGATCCATTCGGCCGAGCGCGTGAGAGTTCCATTTTAGAAACTACATATGTCTCAAACGCCTGCAGAGGATCATCTGTCTCGTCAAAGGTATCGGCTGCGTGAAGCCACATAGAGCATACGCCCTCAATAACCCTGCGGTATAGATCCTCTTTGGAACCGAAGTAATAGTAAACATTAGGTTTTGGTACGCCAGCCAACTCAGCAATCAAGCCGACGCTAGCCCCTTTAAAACCTTTTTCAGCAAATACTGTCTCGGCAGCAACCAAAATTTTGGCCACGTTTTCACGCCGAATACCCGATTTATGCCCTGTGTCCTCAGTACTATTTTCTGTCATTGGGCCCTCCCCACTAGCCACATTTAAACAAAGGGAATTCAAATGTCTATCTATCGTACGGTGAAAAAAGAAGACGCCCGGGAGGAAGGCCCCCGGGCGCAGGTGTTCTAACGGGAGAGTTTAGAACTTGTAGTTTACACCAAAACGAATTTCCCAAAGCGAAGGCGTAGTTACACGACCCTGTGAACGCTCAAAGAACTCGTTGTATTGGTAAGTGTTGGTTGCGCGATCAATCCGTGCATCAACGATCTGGAAAGTCCTTGGGAAGCTTGCTTCGTACATTACGCCCCAATCACTATTTAGAAGGTTAGTGAAGTTGTCGATCACGATGAACGCAGACATCTTGTGGCCTTCAACAAATGAAGGAATTTCCTGCTCAAACTTCAGGTCAATCTTCGCCCACCAGTCTGAGAAGTTGCTGTTACGCGGTGCAATTCCACCAGCAAACTGAGTCAAGTTGTTCTCTTCAAGGAAAGCAAAGAATGCAGTTGTATTGAAGTCATCACCGAATTGTACAAGTGGATCGTCTGCACCAGTCGGAATGTATAGAAGGCTGCTGCCATCCACTCCATCACCAAACTCTGTGAAGTTACCATTAAAGGCACCGCCGCCATCTACAAACGTATAGCTATATGGACGACCCTGGTTAACAACACCAAATAGAGTTAGGCGTGTAGTGTTGTCATCCCAGAAATCGTGTGCCCAGCTAAACTTACCAGTAAAACGATGTGGAATTGTGTAGTTGGAACGTGCGGCCCGAGGGTCATTACGTTCAGATGTAGCAAACTGCGAGAAGTTTGAGAAAGCTACAGAACTAGTCATCGGATTAACATCAGTAGAATCTGTGTAAGCGTATGCGATAGACCAATCGATGCCATTATCGTGTGACTTACTAAGTGCTGCAGAATAAACCCACTGACGACCACCATCTGCGTTCGTTAGGATGTAATCACTGTTGAACCAGCGGTTACAACCAAATGGATTGCCTGTAGGATCTGCTACACAATCAGGGTCAGATTTATCGATAGACGCGTACATTGGACGTCCATCTGGGGCTTTCCCAATTTCTACAAGAGCGTTATCAATAATCCGCGCCGAATTACGGTTCTTAGAATAAAGAATATCTGTCTGGAAACGGAAATCATTACCAAAACCCGGAATATCGAAATCGATTGTAGCTCCAAGTGCAACTTTCAATTGGCTCGGAATTTTGAAGTTTGGATCAACAGCATTCACGCCGCTATTTGCAGTACCGTTAGCAACGCCATCAAACAAACGTTTTGGTACATCAAAGATAGGTGTTCCGCCAGTCGCGGTTTCTTCACTGAAAAGAGTCGGCACCCCATCAAGTGTATTCGCATCGTTCACGTCATTATAGTCACGTGCCTGCTGTTCAACCTGAGTGATACCATTGTTTGAATAGTTATTGGACAACCAAACATTCGGGTTACCGCCGGAATAAATACCAACACCCCCGTGAACTTCGA
>JBFOLV010000144.1:0-2847 GCA_040830325.1 Kordiimonas sp.
AGAAAGCGGCTTTTATATCCTCCTTGGGAGTTTCCAATTTTTTTTAGGGTGGGCCGGCTGTCTAAGCCGTCGTTGCTGAGGCTTGCTCTTAAAGTAGCAAGCTTCTCCAAAGCGCTGCGAAGATCAGCTTCCAGAATGGGTTTTAGTAGGTAAGCAATGCCGTTGGATTGAAAAGCTTTTAATGCATATTCATCGTAGGCAGTGCAGAAAATAATTGGTGCAGTGATGTCGATGACATCGAAAATGGAGAAACAACTTCCATCAGCCAAGTTGATGTCCATTAGAACGAGGTCGGGCATGTCGTTGCGTTGGAACCAATTGATAGACTCGTCTATAGAAACTGGCGTGCCGATGACGTTAGCTGAGGGTTCCACGCGCTGTAATAAACCTTTCAGTCTATCTGCTGCGATATCTTCATCTTCTATGATCAGAATATTCATAGTGCTTCAGCTTCTTGGCGAACTAGAGGAACCTCAACTCTAAAAGAATTGGCGTTTTTGAGGATGTTTAGGCCTTGTTTTACAAGTAACTCATATCGTTTGGACAGGTTGGCAATGCCAATGTGATGCGATTCTACATCCAACTTGGGTTTAAGGTCATTTTCAACAATGAGTATTTCACCATTGAGGACTTTCACCGTTAAACCTATGGGCGCCTTTTTACTGAGAATGTTATGCTTAAATACGTTCTCAATCAGTGTATGCAAAGTGAGTGGAATAACTCTTTGTTCTCTGTCATTTTCAGTAATCTCAAAATTGACATGTACGGTGTTTGGGTGACGGGCTTCTTGTACATGTAACAATGCCTCAACACTTTCTAGTTCCCGACTAAGGGAAACAGTCTCTTTGTCCTTGTTGTCTAATATGTATCTGTAAACCTGACTTAATTGGTTGAGGAAAAGCTGCGCTCTTTTGGGATCTTCTTCTATCAGGCCGCCCAGCGAGTTGAAGCTATTAAATACGAAGTGTGGGCTCAGTTGATTTTTTAAGGCCTCAAATTGCGCCGATATGATTTCCCGTTGTGTTTGCTCTTTAACATATTGTTCCTGAAGCCACGCACCCCGGTAGTGAAATGTTTCCATGGAGGCAATCAACGTCAATGGGATAATGATCGCTACTATCGCTACGTCAAAAAGAGCCGCGGGGGGCGGTGTTGGGTAATCATGCAGTATAGATACATAAAATATCAAACTGCCTGCTGCTGCTAAACCTCCCAATGTGGCAGATAAAACAAACTGTATAGTGTACCTGAGTTTTACTGCCCGTTCCCCAAAAGCACGTTTGATTCCATAGGTGACGAGTTGGTGCATCAAGACGACAATGGTTGTTGATACGACGCTGAAGCCAGTATCCCAAAGCGAAAACATGTCAGAGAAATTTAGCGGCAATCCCTCTCGCAAGAGGTACTTACTTTTGAGATAGGCGGACTGTCCAAAGCCGATAACGATTATAGTGAACAGAGAAATTTGAATATGGGCGAGATTTTGCCGGAACCAATTTGAGGAAGCTTTTTTATTATTAGAAGTTAGCGAAAGTTGTTTCATTGGAAATCCTGCAATCCGATGGTCGGCTCGATAATAGTTTCACTGTCGAGCATGGATGTAAAGTGGCGCCCGCCCAACTGGAAGGGAAGACGAGCGCCTTGCCGGGGCCTGAGACACCCCGAAACCCTCTTTGCCTTAATGATGACCTTTAGGTGTTGGGATATGCGCGAACGAGAAGCCATTCTCCCAATCACCAACGGAGTAAGTCAGGTGATGGCCATTGGGGGTAAAGGATAAAAAGTATTCACTGGCTTCCTCGGTTTTAGTAATTTGATGTGGTTTTGTTGCAGGCTTCTTTGCGTTTGCGGGAATCGCATAGATGTCTGTCCACCCCTCAGAGTCTGTTGCTGCAAAAACAAGGGTGCTGGAGTCAGGTGTGAGTTGTACGTCAAAAACCTTTAACTCTATGGCAGAAAGATCAGTTAGTCTTGTAATATCAGTACCTTCACTGGTCATGCGGTAGATGTCGGCAGGGCCGTCCTTAGTTTCGCTATGAGCGAAATAGAGGTGTGTCCCATCCTTTGACCATGTTGGTTTAACAGCGGAACCCGAGATGTCATCTGTTAGGTTTTTAACGTGTGTTCCATCATGATTGGCTATGAAAACATCGCCCTCAGGGTTTTCTGAACCCATTTTGAAGGTACTAAAGGCAATTTTTTTGCCGTCAGGTGACCATGTAGGCCCAACAATGGAATCCTCTAAATCGATCAAAAGCCTGCTGTCGCCACCATCAGCATTCATTATATGGAGGTTCATGACGGCCATACTGTCGCCGGAGGAGTAAAGAATTTTTGAACCATCAGGCGAGTAATCAGGCTCAATGTCCCACGTTTCGCTGGAACTAGTTAAATTAATCTCCGAACCGTGGTGTGGTTTTTTGTATATGTCAGGCAACTTTTTGCCCTTGTAGGCGTAATAGATCATGTTTTGGCCGTCAGGCGAAAAATTAAAGTCAAAGTGACTTTCAATAATCTGTTCTTCTTTGTTTGAAGCTACTGCTTGAGCTGTTAGCGCGTTTGTTGACATAAGTGTGCAGGTACTCGCGACTAGTATGGTTTTGAAATAAGAAGCTGTCACTTTGATCTCCAGTTCTGTTGTGTTGGAACTGATTTACGGGTGCTGCGCGATTGAGTCTTGGGCACACTCTGTGAACTGGCCTGTTTGATAGTTGAACTGTCAAATTAACGAATTGAAATGCGCGCCCTAT
The DNA here is from genome assembly GCA_040830325.1 of Kordiimonas sp. Lineage (GTDB taxonomy): Bacteria > Pseudomonadota > Alphaproteobacteria > Sphingomonadales > Kordiimonadaceae > Kordiimonas. Next base: position 2,751 of record JBFOLV010000144.1, read on the forward strand.
TGCCTCGAAAGGAGCAAAGGCCTATAGCTGATAATTGGATAGGGTTAGCAGCGAGTAGGGTTTCCGTGAAAGAGTATCTTGATCTTTTGAAGCGCAT
>JBFOLV010000145.1:0-6516 GCA_040830325.1 Kordiimonas sp.
AACTTCAACAACGTCACCAGGCTTAACCATACGTGAAGGAATGTTACAACGCTTACCGTTTACAAGTACGTGGCCGTGGTTCACAAACTGACGAGCAGAGAACACAGTTGGTACGAAACGAGCGCGGTATACAACAGCGTCAAGACGGCACTCAAGAATACCGATTAGGTTTTCACCAGTATCACCTTTAATCCGGTCAGCTTCTTTATAGTAGCTGCGGAATTGTTTCTCAGTAATGTTACCGTAGTAGCCTTTAAGCTTCTGCTTAGCGCGAAGCTGGATACCATAATCAGAAAGCTTACCTTTACGGCGCTGACCGTGTTGACCAGGGCCATACTCACGTGAGTTCACTGGGGACTTAGCGCGGCCCCAGATGTTTTCACCCATACGGCGGTCGATTTTATACTTCGATTGGATACGCTTGGACATGCGAATCGCTCCTCTTTAATTAAGCGCCACGGGCGTGTGCGGTCCATACAACCAGTGCACTATGTGCCCGCGCGGATAAGATCACCATTGCCTTACCCATTCATTATTGGGCGGGGAATATAGGGTCCCCCGCTCAAAGTCAATAGAAATAAACCGTTTCGCCAAGAATATTCTATTATCCACGGAAACGACGGATCAAACTGGAAGTATCATTCCGATTACCGCCCATATTCTGAATATCAGCATAAAACTGATCAACAAGTGCCGTAAGCGGTAACGGCACACCATTATCTCTAGCCTCACTAAGTACAATACCTAAATCTTTGCGCATCCAGTCTACAGCAAAGCCAAAGTCAAACTCGCCGTCTATCATGGTTTCGGCTCTATTATCCATTTGCCAACTTTGAGCTGCACCTTTGCTGATAACGTCAACCACCGCTTTTGCATCAAGTCCTGCTTCCATGGAAAAATGGAGAGCCTCAGCAAGCCCTTGTACCACGCCGGCAATACAAATCTGATTGGCCATTTTGGTTAACTGCCCAGAACCAACCTCACCGAGTAACTTAATAGACTTTGCGTAAGCCTGCATAATAGGTTCCGCACGCTCGAAGGCATCTATATCACCACCACACATCACTGTGAGCGCACCATTCACGGCACCGGCCTCACCGCCAGATACTGGCGCATCAATAAAGGCAACTCCAAACTCAGTTGCGGCAGCAGCCATGTCACGCGCGCACTGTGCAGAGGCAGTCGTGTGATCTACGAATACTGAGCCTTTCTGCATGGCGGAAAATGCACCGTCGGTTCCCACACATATTTGCGCAACGTCTTTGTCAGCACCTACGCATGCAAACACTATTTCAGCACCATCCACTGCAGCTCCTGGCGTAGAGGCAATAGCGAGCTCAACACCTTCAATTTCTCTGTGTTTTGTAATCCAATCAGCAGCAACGCTAGCAGTACGATTGTAAACAACTACATCATGCCCTGCTTTAGCCAAATGCCCCGCCATAGGAAATCCCATTACACCCAATCCGATAAACGCCACTCGAGCCACAAGAACCTCCTAATCAAACTATTAAAAATTTGCCACACAATGATCTCGTTTAAACAGCTTGTCCAGCCCACAATCAATACTGCCAGCCATTCAGCAAACTCATAGCTAGTCACCATATGACAGATATTTTTCTTGTATTGAAAACCTCCTGAGGACTATCTTAACCATATATTGTAACTTGAGATTTTAGCATAAGCTTATAAGGCGATGTTAGTGGAGGTGTTAGCGCGTGGCTGACGACGAATTACGGCCGATAATAAAGAAGGTTAAGAAAGTTTCAGGCGGAGGCCACCATGGTGGTGCCTGGAAAGTCGCCTATGCTGACTTCACAACTGCAATGATGGCCTTCTTTATGCTCTTGTGGCTACTGAATGTTGCGCCACCAGAAACACTTGCGGGACTGGCTGATTATTTCTCCCCAACTACTGCAGCTGTTTCTGGCAGAAGCGGACAAGACGCAGTTAACCCCACAAGCTCAGACAGTAGCGGGCTTAACCCCTCTCCTGTTGTAGCCATCAGCAACCCTGGCCCACCACAATCCGGCCCAACTTCTGGTGAACAGCAAGGAGCAGAGAGTGAAGGCAAAGGAGATCCTAAATCTGAAAGCCAAGAAGACATCGCTCAGCGCATTCGGGACCAAGAAGACTCCACCTTTGAACAAATGCAACAACAGCTAAGATTGGCTATTCAATCTTCTCCAACACTCTCTGACATGCAAGACCAGTTGATTATGGAAATCACTGAGGATGGCATGAAAATCCAGCTAATTGATAAAGATCGTCGTGCGATGTTCCGTCAAGGATCAGCAGACCTATATGATTATGCTGTTCGAATGATATCTGAAATCGGTGAGTCCGTTCAAAACCTTCCAAACCGCATTACCATTCAAGGCCACACAGATGGTGGGAACTATACAGGTGCTGATGGATCAACAAACTGGGAGTTAAGTGCAAACAGAGCGAACTCCGCACGCAGAGTACTTAGTTCATCAGGCGTTACACAAGACCGCGTATTTGAAGTAACAGGAAAAGCTGGCACTGATCCTCTCTATCCCGATCAGCCTACAAAAACTGAAAATCGACGCATTACCGTTCTGATTTTACGAGAAGCACCAGTGGTGCCGCCGGGGCTATAAATACTATAAGTTATCATTTAGACTTGTCCGCCTAACAGTCCGTCTGTAAAAATCAGACCACTAGGGGAATTGTAACTTTATGTTTTGGCGGAATGAAACGCCAACAAAAGGGGCTTTAGCGCATACTTATGGATTTGGTAGAACCAACACTTCAGATGTGGCTTACGTTTGCGATAGTGGTTGGGGCGATAATCGCCTATGCCTATGACCGCATTCCATTAGAAATTTCGAGCATAACAACCGTTGCGCTCTTGCTCTTTGTTTTTGAAATACTACCTCTTTATGGTGCTGAAGGTGCGAAACTCCTTACCACTCGTGAGTTGCTGCAAGGATTTGCCGACCCAGCTTTGATTACAATCATGGCCCTACTCGTTGTCGGCCAAGGGTTAGTGCAAACTGGCGCTCTAAATGGCCCTGCTCGAATGATAGTGACGCTGGGCAAACAAGCACCGAAACTTGTTATTATTGGCTGCTTAGTGATCGTAATGATGATCTCTGCCATCATGAATAACACCCCGGTTGTGGTGATATTCATTCCTATCATGGCGGCTCTTGCGGAAAAACTTGGTAAAAAGTCAGCTGTTGTCATGATGCCACTGAGTTTTGCAGCGATACTCGGTGGTAACATGACAAAAATCGGTTCAAGCACCAACCTACTTGCCATCGGTGCTTATGAGCAAACAAGTAGTAATACCGTTGGTTTCTTCGAATTTACACTGCCCGGAGCCGTCCTTGCTGCTGTTGGTTTACTATATGTAACTATCATATTACCACGCCTTCTTTCTGATAGGGAAGGCATGGCCAGCCAGCTAGCCAGCAAAAGCGGCAAACAGTTTCTATTTCAGATGGAACTTGGCGGTGACAATAAGCTTATCGGACAGCAAGCAATTGCTGGCATGTTCCCCGGCCTCAAGGATTTAACCGTCAGAATGATCCAGCGCGGTCATGACAAGCTACTCCCTCCATATGACGACATAACGTTGCGCACCGGTGACATTGTTATGGTTGCGGCCACCCGCGGTGTAATGACGGAACTTCTAAATGCTTCTCCCGACCTCGTCTCCAGTGCAGAAGGCGTCGAAGGTGAAGATAGTGAAGAAGCGACCAACCAACGGCGCGTAATTGCAGAAGCCGTGATTGCACCCGCATCCCGTATGGATGGCCGCACCCTGGCACAGACAGGCTTTAGGGCAGAAACAGGCTGCACAGTGCTCGGCGTACAACGCCGTAGCCGGATGATACGCGCAGCACTTACACAGCTTCGCCTCGAAGCTGGTGATGTTCTGCTCGTTATGGGTAGCAGAGGCAATGTCCTCGATTTGCGTGACAACCGTGATGTGATGCTTATGGAATCGTCCGCCTCTGACGTACCTATGAAAGAATACGCAGTTAGAGCGTTGATGATATTTTCCGGTATAGTCTTCACCGCTGCATTTGAAATTTTACCAATAGTTGTCTCGGCTCTTGTCGGCGCAACACTCATGATGGTTTTCCGCTGCTTAAATGTAAGGCAAGCAAGCCGGGCAATTGATCGACGCGTCTTCACCATCGTCGGTGCAGCCCTTGCTCTCGGCGCTGCAATGCAGGGCACTGGAGGCGCCGCTTGGCTCGCACATGCTGTTATTGAATCTCTGTCGGAAGCGCCTGTATGGGCACTATTATCGGGTTTCTTCTTATTAGTTGCACTACTTACAAATGTGCTTTCAAACAATGCTACTGCGGTTTTATTTACACCAATCGCTGTTTCAATTGCCGCGGAATTACAGCTTGATCCAATGCCGTTTTTACTAGCCGTTATCTTTGGGGCAAATTGCAGTTTTGCAACACCTATGAGCTATCAAACCAATTTACTTGTGATGGCACCGGGACATTATAGGTTCGTTGATTTTGTCCGCGCCGGTACACCGTTAATTTTTGTAATGTGGTTAACCTTTACTCTATTCATTCCATGGTACTATGGTTTGCTCTAGACAAAAGGATTACCAAGAATGACCGATCAGGGGCTTCAATTTCCCAAATTCTATGTGACGGCCCCGTCTCCTTGCCCCTATTTGGATGGCAAAACTGAGCGTAAAGTATTTACAGAATTACAAGGGCCTGATGCGTCAGCACTCAATGAAGCACTGGGTAGAGTTGGGTTTAGGCGCAGTCAATCCGTCGTTTACCGACCGGCTTGTGAAAATTGTTCGGAATGCGTTTCTGTTCGGGTACGTGCCGCAGATTTTCAGATCAGTAAATCGCAGCGGAAAGTTCTCAAACTCAATAGTGACCTAAAAGCTGAAGTACGCCCCCCACAAACAACAGACGAACAGTATGAGCTCCTCTCAAGCTACTTGGCAGCAAGGCATGCTGATGGCTCAATGGCGGACATGACAGCTGAGGAATACCGCGACATGGTTGAAGGCAGTCCTGTTGGCACCGTGTTAGTCGAATATAGGAAGGCGATCGATAACACCCTGATGGCCGTGGCGCTTACTGACGAACTTAGTGATGGTCTATCAATGATCTATAGCTATTTTGATACAAGCAACTCTAAGCGAAGTTTAGGCACCTACATCATCTTGGACCACATTGCCCGAGCTAAGCACTCTAACCAACCTTATGTATATCTTGGCTATTGGGTAAAAAGCAGCCCTAAAATGAGTTACAAAGGCCGTTTCAAGCCACTTGAGCAACTTGGCCCAAACGGTTGGAATGACATTGATCGCACAAGTGACACAATTTAACGTGTGAATACTTGCCCGCAGAGCTGTAAGCTTATACTGTCGGCCATCGAATCAGTACTAAGCTGCGAGTATCAGGGGAGTGTAGCGTGACAAACAAATCGAACTTGAAATCAGATAAACACGCTAAACCAGCATCGATTAATAGACGCAATATCATTCGTGGTGCAGGCCTCGTTGGTGTGGCATCTCTTGTCGCAGCTTGCGGTGACAACACCAGTACTCAGCAGGGCCCTGCTATTGGCAAAAAACAGCGCAGTTTGAAAATGGTGACAAGCTGGCCCAAAAACTTTCCCGGCATGGGGACAGGTGCTGAACGTCTAGCCAAACGTATCGAAGCACTATCTGACGGACGTATTAAAGTTAAAGTATATGCGGCGGGGGAACTGGTTGGCGCCCTGGAGGGCTTTGATGCTGTCAGCCAAGGTAAAGCTGATATGTATCATGCTGCGGAATATTATTGGCAAGGAAAGTCTCCAGCCTTCAATTTCTTCGCAGCGGTCCCAATGGGGCTTACTGCAGGCGAAATGAACGCCTGGGTACGTTTTGGTGGTGGCCAGGAACTTTGGGACGAACTCTCAGGGCAGTTTAACATTAAACCCTTCATGGGTGGCAATACCGGCACACAGATGGGCGGTTGGTATCAAAAAGACATTAACAGCATTGAAGACTTCCAAGGACTGCGTATCCGTATGCCTGGCCTTGGCGGTGAAGTGATGAAACGTTTGGGTGCAACCCCTGTTACCAAACAAGGCGGCGAGATATTTCAGGCGTTAAGCCAAGGTAATATTGATGCGACAGAATGGGTTGGTCCATGGAATGACCTAGCGTTTGGCTTTCATACTATTGTGAAAAAATACTATTACCCAGGCATTCATGAACCAGGGACGACACTTAGTCTTGGGCTGAACAAAGACCTTTGGGAAGAAATGGATGCACAGGACCGAGCCATCATTGAACATGCTTCAATGGCTGAGAATGACGCCATGCTTGCTGAATTCAATGCCAACAACGGGCGCGCCCTTAACACACTTACTGATGAACATTCCGTTGAATTAAAGCGCTTTGATGACAGTATCTTAGAAAAACTATCTAAAGTATCAGCTGAAGTTTTAGCGGATGCCGCCAAGAATGATGATTTTACGAAAAAAGTCTTTGAGAGCTTTAGT
>JBFOLV010000146.1:0-4140 GCA_040830325.1 Kordiimonas sp.
AGACTTAATGACTTCATTGATGGCTTGCATGGCGTCTACAGCGCCCGTTGTTGCGTCTTGAACAGCGCCAATCCGTTCATGGATGCCTTCCGCCGCTTGTGCTGATTGCCCGGCGAGGTTTTTCACCTCTGTTGCAACAACAGCGAAGCCTTTACCAACTTCACCTGCACGAGCTGCTTCAATAGTGGCGTTCAGCGCGAGTAAATTTGTTTGTTCTGCGATTTCGGTGATCAACGAGACAACAGAACCAATTTCCTGAGCACGTTCAGACAAGAGAGCAATCTGCTTCGAGACACCCTCTGACTTCTCAACCGCCTCAGATGTCAATCTGGTAGCTTGATCAACTTGTTGTGCGATCTCTGAAGTGGATGCGGACAGTTCTGTAGTCGCGCCGGAAACTATTTCAACATTATTGGAGGCATCCTGGGTGGCACTTGATATGCGGGCGGCACTGTCTATGCCGGACCGTGCTTGTGCCTGCATATTAGCGGCAGTAGCGCGAATATTTGCTGTCATAGAAGCTACTTCTCGCACAATATCTTGGACAGATGCCTCAAACTCTTGTGCCAGTTGCTCAAGCATGGCGCGTTTTTCGGTGGCTTGCTTGGCTTCTTGATCTGCTTGGGCAGCTCTTAGTGCTTCGGCTTCTTCTTTGGCCGACAGGGCGGTGTCGGCTGCTACGCGTGCTTCTTCTGCGGATTTGTTTGCCAGTTCTTTGGCTTCTTTGGCTTTTTCTGTTTCCTCGAATGCGACGGCTTGCTGTTCCTGTACCTGTGCGAATAGGCCTTGAACCAACGTAGTTACCCAGAAAAGCCCTGCAGATAGTACTATGAATGCAATGGCTTCAAAACCCGCTTCCAATATGCTTGCGTCTGCACCGAACAATAGTTCAGGCAATGATAGCGTGACGATAAACAGATAAATAACTGTGGTAACTGCTGCAGTAAGGAGTGTGCGCCAGCAAAAGCAAGATGATAGTAATGCTATTACTGTGGCAAAATATAAGTGCACATCTTTTTGCCAATCATGTCCTTCATAGAGGGCAACAAGAGCCCCTGATGTAAGAACCATGGATATTGCCAGAACCATACGTCCTACGCGGGGAGACGGCACTAATCTGACAGCGGCGGTCGCTAGCACAGAGAGCCCTGCGATGATGCCTGCGACAAGCCACATTTTCTCGCTATTTGCCCACCAACCGTGAACAATCGCGGCGGGAACATGTGCCCATAAAAATAGCACAAGAATATCGACCACTTTGACGCGTACGCCGTCGAGGCCTTTGAAATTGGTACTCACGAGCTTAACCCCTAAATCATGCAACCGTTAACACTTAACCGCACCATATGCTGAGCTGGTAAAAGAACGGTAAATTCATGCTTGATGGACAGGCGACCAATCGTCGCACCTTTGGCGGGTTTTTAATTTACTATTAGTTTTCAGTAATCCGGTTGGCAGTTCACTTCGTAGAACGGGAAATATTCAAAACGGACGTATCTGGTGAAAAGATTTTTTAGAAAACTGATAGTAATATTAGCAGTAACGCAAGTTTCTCCTGTTTAGGCCGAAGAACTTTCAGAGACAGTGGATAGCGTGGACTTAAACCGCTATGTGGGAAAGTGGTATGAAATTGCTCGCTTGGAGCAAAAATTTCAAAAAGGATGTGTGAATAGCACGGCTGAATATAGCTTGCGCCCAGATGGTGATATTCGTGTTGTTAACAGGTGTGAGCTTCCCGCAAAAAATAAATCGAAAGAAGCAATTGGCCGCGCTTGGGTGACAGATAAAGATACCAACTCTAAATTGAGGGTGCAATTCTTCTTGTCTGGTTTGAAGCTACCATTCCTATCCGGAAGATATTGGATATATGATCTGGCGGAAGACTATAGCTATGTGATGGTTGGTGATCCATCAAAGCGCTACTTCTGGCTCCTATCCCGCACCCCAACAATGAACGAAGCTTTGCTAACGAAACTAACAAAGAAAGCAGCTGATATCGGCTTCGATACCGACAAATTTATATTGAACCAGCGACTGCAGGAGTCGCTGTTTTAAGAGGGCTTTAGCCCCCCATGGAAACGTATCTCGATAGTATTTCGTGCTGAGAGGTGAGGGTGAAATGCTACTCAAGGCAAGGCCATACTTTGACGTTAAATGCTTCTTCGGACGAAGGTGGTTCAAAGAAGCTGGAGAATTGTTCAAACTGTTCTTCCGTCACTTCATACTGATGGTCACCAGAAGCATTTCTTACCCTGAGGCGGGATTTACATATCTCGTCTGATGTATCAAGCAGGTGCAAGGTATGGGGAACGTCAGCCATCTCAATCAAAGTCTTTAGCGTTCGTCTTTGGGAAATAGTGTTGGCAGGGAAATCGAGAACAACACATGTACCTGTCTGCAGGACTTGGCTGACCATGGGCCATAAGGCTTTCTTCAATCGAGTAGACTTTTCGCCGTAGTCTTTGAGGTTTGTTATTTCACCAGGCCAAAGTGTAGATGTCCAATGGTCTTCATTGATGAGAATAGCCTTTGAATCACCAGCTATTTTTGATGCTAGTGTGGATTTTCCTGCCCCTATCTTACCGCAGAAGAAATGCAAGTGGGGTTCAGATTTATCCATGGTGATGTCCTAAGTTGCTATTTTACGGAGAAATGCTAGGCACCTAACAGCGCGTTCCGCGTGTGGTCAAGTAGGTGTTGTTAGCTCATCTATATGTTTTTTCCTACCGGGTTATTAGCCGGCAAGATGATCATCCCAGCAGTTTTGACCGTTTATCTGGGCTGTTGAACCGTTCATCAATTTTGGCTTCGTCATTTCAAAAGCAGAGGTTAGTCTATTTCAGAATATCGATCTTTATGGGCTGCAACCATACAGCGGGGGATAAAGTGACAGAGATTCAGGTGACTGTGAAAGAACAAGCGACCGTATATTGCAGGCTTGCTATTGTTTACCTCGAAAAATGGCGGTTTTGTTTAATAGGTGCAAACCTTGATCTGAAAAGCGTGTGGCGTACGCTGGTTGCCACTCCTCTGATCTTGCTATTGGTTGCATGCGGAGGAGAAGATAACTCAGCACCGCCAACATCAGGCGGTACTTCCTCCACACCGCCGCCAACGTCTCCACCCCCAACGTCTTCTACTTTTATTGCGGCGAGTGTATTTGAGGGAAACAGTGTTCCTGCTTTAACTGAGATGCGTTATCTGGACCCGCAAGACGACAGCTTGTCTGCACGCTCTGATCTAGACGTGAAACTTACTTTTACTGAAACAAAGTTTGTTACAGGGATTACTGATCGAAGCAATGACCCCTATTTGCTAACTTTGTTTCCCGGTTTTTCCATTGACCTTATTACAGACGGTGAAGACCTGATCCCCTTGAACAGGAATGCTATCCTAACATGGAGAACAGGCCGAAGTTTTTGGGATGTTGTTGTTGGTGCGGGAAAGGTTTGGCGCGAGCCAGGTGAAGATGCTTGGGACCGGGCTTCGCTTCCTGTCACACTTATTTCTCGGCGAGTTGGTCAGGCCAAAAATTGTATCATGCAGTTTCTCTTTACACCGACGGAAGTTAGCAACGCCTATATTCAGTGTAGCCAGGAAACTTCCCCTATCGATTTCTGGCAGTCGGGCGATATGCAGGCGTTAGTGCCAGTACAGTTTCAAGATTTGACCCTGAATGATAAACAAGCGGAAGTTGACAAATTCAAAACTCAAAGAAGTTTTGATGTAGAGGTGCGGCCTTGGGAGGATTTTGGGCTTGATGCTGAAGGACATCGTGCTGCTTTCAATGCAAGCTTGAGTGATCCTGTAGAAATGTCCTTTGGAGGCATATATTTTGATGAAGTGCTTTATGCACAAGCACCGCTAACCCGACATGGCCCTTACCCATACCCACGGGACATGCGCCACGGCGTATTCTCTGTCACTAAAACGATGGGCGGGGGCCTTTCTCTCCTTTATTTGGCTCAGAAGTATGGGATGAGATATTTGAAGCACGGATCCCTGGTTATTTTACGCCGGTTGCGGCCGCGGCTGGGGGGGATGGGGGAACGGTTGAGCATGCCCTCAATATGGTGACAGGGAAGGTTTCCGAATAGAAAATGGGTGGTATTCTACCTTTTATTAATGCTAGGACTGCGG
>JBFOLV010000147.1:0-2019 GCA_040830325.1 Kordiimonas sp.
CAAAACCACACGTTTGCGCAAATCAATTGAAAAAGCATGTGACATAAAGACTGGCCTCCTTCTCCAGCCTCTAGGTTGAATCAGAAATCAGCCCACTTGTGAATCCCTTAATGATTCAAAAAGCTCGAAAAATGCTCTAGCGCCGTTTGCGGCTCCTGCAGCAGCCGGTTTTGCGGCATCATGTATCCTTAAAAAGACAGAGATAAAGCTGGTAGACAATGGAAACGGCGTATACTGGCCTATGACATGGCCACAAATTGCTACCATTGTTGCCAGTATTTCTGGAGGGCCCGCAGGCATCATCTCAGCGTGGATGTTATTCGTTCACCCGCTGGCAAACTAAAATCGTCAGATCAACAGCAGGTGCCTACCTCATTGGGCACCTGCGCAAGGCTTGGGTTATAAGCTGACCCTCGCTGCCGCTATAGTCGCTGGCTTCACCCTTTATACATTTAAGTATTGGAAGATTAACGCTGTGCATTGACGTTACACTTACACTGGTAAAAGATTCTAATACATTGTTTTATTTATATTTTATTCATTTGGCTTTCGCCACATCAGCCATAACGGCGGACAGTCTTTTGCAGGGCGCACTTCTTCCATTATTTCAAATCCAAAGCTTCGATAAAACGGAATATTTTTGGCTTTTGAGTTTTCCAGGTAAGCAGGGCTTTTTTCCTCATCAATCTGGCTAAGTGATTTTCTCATCAGTTGGCCACCAATACCTTTCCCCTGATGATCGGGGTGAACACTGATGGCAAACAGATAGTGATGAGGTTCTTTGGGGCGCTTTTTTGTTAGAAAGTTATCTATTGTGACCGAGTTTTTGATCCCGCGCAGGCCTGCATGGCTTATCAGGGTGGAAAACATGTTAAGGTTGCCCGTGAGGCCGTAGCCTTTTATTACCTTCGGGGGCAGCCAGAGCGTGCCTGCCTTCCCGTCGCTGGTTCGGTGACCATAGCCCGATTTTAGATAGAGATGTTTTGCCATGTGAGTAAACATGGGCCACATCGCTTTTTCGCCATTGAAGGCCCACAGGTTTACTGCGTCGTCGCGGAAACCGTCCGAGATGATTTTTCCAATCAGGGCGCTTTCATTTGAACGTAGACTTAAAATATCCACTATCTGCCTCTAAAATATGAAAATGTTTCATATTTTAATGTAGCCTCATCTCAGGCGATGGCAATATGGAAGTGCCTAGTCTTTTCCGCCGGCGATGTCTTCCATCATTTTCCGGGTATTGCGGTCACGTACAACAAAGACAGCATGCGCCGCCAAGATCAGCCACATGACAAAGCCTGCCCCTAGGAACAGAGAGAATATCCAGGCTAATATCCAAAGCGCCAAGCTGAAAACTGCTTGAAAAGGCTTGCCGCTCATCAGAAGTGCAAGGGGTGGAATTAGAATAGCAACCAAATAAAGCATGCGAGCCTCCGTTGGGTGGGGTTAGACCTCTGGCAGGTCCTCTTCAAGTACGCAGATACTCAATGAAAATGATACTTCACCTTCATCTTCATCCCGGTAAGCAACGCCGATAAACTCATCGCCGATCATCATTTCGACAGAATCCGAGGCTTTGGGACGCTGCATCAGTCTGATCATATTGTTGTTGAACTTCTGCTGTAGGTAGGATTGCAGACGCGCAATATCGTTTGGTTTCACGCTGAGGCTCCTTAGTTCTATTGGCATGGCACCAGTTACTTCACGGCACCTGATTTACAACAGTGGTCTATCTAAAACTAGCAACAGGATGCAAGTAAAACAATGCGTGAACGGTATGTATATTGTGGATTACGCTGTTTTTGAGTTGTTGTTTATATTATTAACAATAGCGCACGAGATTAAGACATGATTGGGTGAGTAATGAAATCTAGCGGCGATAATGATGTATCGTATGCCGATGATCAGGAACTGGTTGACCAGTTTATTACATGGACAGCGGATGCGGTTACAGAACTAAGACAGATAGTGGATGAGATCAATGAACCAATACCAAGGCGTAACGATGCATTAGACCGG
>JBFOLV010000148.1:0-4178 GCA_040830325.1 Kordiimonas sp.
AAAACGGCTTACAGTGACGTACGCTATGCCAAAAGGCCTCAATTGTTTGCCCAGATAGATTACGCCCTGACATATCAGTTACCGTACATGACATCATGATAGGCAGACGCACGCCTCTTTCTTCAAACACTTCCTCAGTGGCAAAGATGGCGGCTTTCGCATTCAATGTATCAAAAACAGTTTCAATCAGGATGATATCAACGCCGCCTTCAACCAAGCCCTCCACTTGTTCTTTATAGGCTGCGGATACCTGATCAAAAGTAACTGAACGATATCCTGGATTATTCACATCAGGAGACACCGACAGCGATTGGTTCATTGGACCGATAGAACCAGCAACAAAACGGGGCTTATTAGGTGTTTTAGCTGTCCATTCATCAGCGACTTTACGGGCAAGCTTCGCGCCTTCAACATTAATCTCATGCGCAAGAGATTGCATATCATAATCTGCCATTGAGATTGTCGTGGCATTGAACGTATCTGTTTCTATGATATCTGCGCCAGCTTCGAAAAAGTCGTTATGAATTTTCTCAATAATCCCCGGATTACTGAGCACGAGCAAATCATTGTTACCCTTAAGATCACTTGGCCAATCTTTAAATCGCTCTCCGCGATAGTCAGCTTCCTGAAGCTTCTCCTTCTGGATCATAGTACCCATTGCACCATCCATAATCAGGATACGATCCTTGCAAAGTGCCGCTAGCTGTTCGGTAATTTTATCGCTCACTGTGTTTATCCTTCACCGCGGTTACCACGAATACCAAGCATATGGCAGATAGCGTAAGTCAATTCCGCACGGTTAAGTGTGTAGAAGTGAAAATCTCGAACACCTCCGGCATAAAGCCTCCGGCACTGCTCTGCAGCAACCGACGCCGCCACGAGATTACGCGTTTGCGGGCGGTCATCTAATCCTTCAAACATTTCGCCAAGCCACTTTGGTAAGCTTGCACCACAAGTTCCTGCAAAACTCTTAAGGGTTTTAAAATTTGTCACTGGCAAAATTCCTGGCACAATTGGGACATCAATACCGTACGATTCACAGTGATCTAAAAAACGAAAATATGTATCCGCCTCAAAAAAGAATTGAGTAATAGCCCGGTTCGCACCAGCATCAATTTTTCGCTTAAGGTTATCAAGGTCTGCGGCAAGAGTTGAGCTATCTGGATGAATTTCCGGATAGGCCGCTACAGAAATATCAAAATCTGCAATATCTCTAATCCCAGAAACCAAGTCAGCTGCATTTTGGTAGCCATCAGGGTGCGGAGTATAACAATTCGCGCCCTCAGCGGGGTCACCACGTAGTGCAACAATACTGCGCACACCAGCCTCATAATAGTCGCGTATAACTTCATTCACTTCATCTTTGCTGGCACCAACACAAGTAAGGTGTGCAGCAGGAGGAAGCGACGTTTCATCAAGTATGCGCTTCACTGTATTATGCGTGCGTTCTCTAGTTGACCCCCCTGCACCATAAGTGACCGAAACAAAAGAAGGGTCAAGCTCCTCTAGAGTCTTGATAGAGTTCCACAAAGTTTCTTCCATTTTCGGGGTTTTTGGCGGGAAAAACTCAAATGATACATTTACGTCTTTCACCGGCTCTGCAAACAATGAGCTTGACCGGCCATATGGGTCATTAAAATGGGCCACTGCCCTACTCCTTAACTTAAGATATCTTTTCAAATTTCCAGATGGTCACGCGGAGCTTCCCTCCATCAAGATGTGTTACAGCCGAGGACTTAAGGCCAGCCTGCTCACCCCAATTTATCATTTCTCGCTCATCAAACCCTAAACGGCGATGAGCATGCTCCGTTCTTAAATATTCTTCTTCGTGTGGCGCAAAGTCCGCGACAAGTATTTGTCCACCAACCGCCAGAGCTTTTGCAGCTTCAAGCAACGCCTGGAAAGGTTCACTGGCAAAATGTAGTACTTGGTGAAACACAATGAGGTCTTGGCTTTCAGCCTCAACGCCGAGATTGTACATATCGCCTTGACGAACCTGACAATTCAAAAGCTCTTTTTGATCTAGGTTCGCACGGGCAACAGCCAACATCTCACGTGATAGATCAATCCCAATTGCTTGCTCCACATGCTTTGAGAACAACTCAAGCATCCTGCCCGTTCCTGTTCCCACATCAAGCATACGCTTTTTATTTTCACGCCCCTGCAGCTCAAGAAGAGTTGCTTCCACCTGCTCCTCAGCTACATGTAGTGAACGAATCTGATCCCAGCTGCTAGCATTTTCTCTGAAGTATCGCTGAGCCTTTTCAAGCCGTTCAGCCCGAATTGCTTCAAGGGCTCTTTTATCACTTGCCAGGCCTTCATCTTTTGAGGGGACTAGCGGCACAATTGCCTTATTTAATGCATCGCCAACACCGCCGTCAGACAGGCGATAAAAAACCATAGTACCTTCTTGAAAACGGTCTAGTAGACCAGCCTCACACATTAGTTTAAGATGCCTGGAAACACGCGGCTGGCTTTGATCAAGTATTTGAACCAGCTCTCCAACTGTAAGCTCGCCTTGCGCCAAAAGCGCAAGTATGCGCAGACGCGTTGTTTCCGCTGCCGCCCTTAAAGCTGCTAAAAGATGTTCCATTGACCGCTTCCCTGACATAAGCACTCGATACAGATTATATATAAATATTTCTTTATATAAGTAAAGCTTTATTTTATATTCACATCACTTTTAGCAGCAGCAGTCATCTATTTGTGATTGGCACGATAAACTTTTGACCAATATAAGCTTGAAGAGTGACCTCGGTATCGCCACATTGTGGCCTTACTTGCTACCTTTAAGAAAAAGAAGACAATACTCACCGGCGAGGAAAAAATGAGTAAGACCCAATTTATGAGAAGCCTTGCGGCAGCTTCCCTATTACTTACTGCAGCGTGCGCGTCGACTAACCAAAACAACCCTGATGAAATCCATGATCCCCTAGAGGATATCAACAGAGCTACACACAGCTTCAACCAAGGCGTAGATAAAGTTTTAATCAGGCCTTTCACAGCTGGATATCGGGCAATCCTACCGGAAGCGCCTCGACAAGGTATCGCGAACGCCATGCGTAACCTGCGTGAGCCATGGACTTTCGTAAATGATATACTGCAGTTCAAGTTCTTGCGGGCAGGCAAAACACTCGGACGTTTCGTCATCAACAGCACCTTCGGCGTTGGGGGCTTACTAAAGGCATCTGACTCTATGGGTATAGAACATCATAGCGAAGACCTTGGTCAAACTTTCGCAGTCTGGGGCTTTGGCGAGAGCCCTTTCATCGTACTTCCGTTCCTCGGCCCATCTAACGGCCGCGATACTATTGGCCTTGGTGCGTATATATTTCTGGATCCCGTTACACTGGGGATAAACGAGTTAGAGGTTAAAGGACTCAATTTAACACGCACCGGCGTTGATGCCTTAACACTCAGGGAACGTAATTTTGAGACCATTAATGGCGCACTGGATGACCCAGACAGTTATGAACTGATGCGCTCAGCTTATAGACAATATCGTCGATTTGAAATTTTCGATGGCAACCCACCACAAGAAGACGACGATATATTCGATGATCTAGAAGAAGATAGCGAATTTGAAACAAGTGAAGAAAACGCATCAGGGAAATGAAGCTTCTTCGCTTGGTAAACAGGCTAATGCTTCTGGTAACTGGTATTTTTTGTAAACTTTCAACAGGGCTTCAACAAAAGCCCTGTTTTGCATTAAGCTCCTCATTCTATGTCCTATAGATTGATACATAGACCCTCTAGAGATTGAAACAGCTAGAGGTAAGGTTTCAACATAAGCGGGCTCAGCAAACCGCGCCCATAAGCTTTTTGGTACTTTGTATTCCGGATGTAGATCATTTTTATAACCAAACCATACTGCATCGTTGATTACAAAAGCATCTAAACGGTTTCTATAAGCCATCCTGAACATAATATCCGTCTGCGCAACCACTGTTCCCTGAAGCTTAAGATGAGGCAAAAACCTTTTAACAAAATAGCCTCCCCCGGGGTATGCAACGCGCAAACCATTCAGATGCTCCAACCGCGTAACAGGCTCAGTTTTAAAAGACACAACAGCACTGCGCAAACAACCTAAATCCGCCAGATAATCAACTGTATCTAACATTGTCGGGTCACGGTAGGTAATCGTAAAGTCAAACTCGGCATTCTCCATTGCCCTTAGA
>JBFOLV010000149.1:0-11901 GCA_040830325.1 Kordiimonas sp.
CATTGAGGTAGGTTTGAGGAAAAGCTGAAAGCACATTTTTCAGCGCTTGTTCTTCCGCAAGGTCAACAAGTGAACCGCCAAGCTGATATACATTCCAATGCAGGGCATCTGGTTGTCTGCCAAACGCATATAGGCCGGTTTGGTCAAAATAGGCGGCAGTAAAACTTAAATCCATCGTTGGTAGGAACCGCCAAGGTCCATAATCAAATACCTCGCCGCTAATGTTTATATTGTCGGTGTTTAAGACACCGTGAACAAAACCAGCAGCCATCAGCTCAGCAGCTTGAACTGCCACTTGTTCAGAAACTAGGCTTAGTAGTTTTAGAGCTTTATCTTGTGTATCCTCATTCGATTCGATTCCGTAATAATATTTCAGGCAATAATCAACCAGTCGCCCAAGGCGTTCAGTATCGCTGTAATACGCATGACGTTGAAATGTTCCAATACGGATATGACCATGATTAAGGCGTACCATAACGGCAGAACGAGTAGGTGAAGGCTCGTCTCCGCGGTGTAGGCTTTCACCAGTTTCAATGATGGATAGTGTTTTGCTGGTATTTACACCGAGAGCCTCCAGAAGCTCAGTTGCCATTATTTCTCGTACGCCGCCCTTTAGGGTTAGTTTCCCGTCGCCGTCACGGCTGTAGGGCGTGCGGCCACTACCTTTGGTGCCGAGATCAAGTAATCGGCCTGCTTTATCTCGCATTTGTGCGTATAAAAAACCACGGCCATCACCAATGTTTGGGTTATAGTTTCGAAACTGGTGTCCATGATAGCGCTGGGCGAGCGGTTCCATAAGGTTGCCAGGAAGTGGTACAAAACGCCCGAAATGGTTAATCCATTCCTCATTGTTTAAGTCAGATAAGCCAATAGTTTCGGCTGCTCTGTCATTTCGATACCTGAGAATTGCTTCTGGAAAAGAAGCAGCTTCAACTGGGTCGCCAAAACCTTGGCCTAATGTAAGGAACGCTTGTTCAGGTTTGTAGCTTGGCGATACGGGCATTAGCTTGCAGCTTCAATCTTTGGGAAACCCCAAGATACTTGCTCGTCAAAAATAGGGCGCCTGCGATCAGTAGGTTCTTCACCGTGATTGCCAAAGAACATCAAACCTGCAATGCGTTCGCCCTCTTTAAGCCCTAAGCCTTTATGTACATGTTTACTGAAAGCCGCCCAACCGGTTAGCCACTGACTGGCAAAACCTAGCGCCGTGGCGGCTACCAGCATGTTTTGACAGGCTGCACCTGCGGATAGTTCCTGTTCCCACCTAGGGATAACGGCATGATCAATAACGCGCGATACAGCAATAATAAGGACAGGGCCTTGAGTAGCGTAACCTTTCATCTTTTCAGCAACAGTTTCGCTGGTTTCATTTTCTTCTACCAGAGCCTTAGCAATTAGGTCTCCGAGATGACTACGCTCATCACCTGTAAGGACGATGAAATGCCACGGCGCTAGCTTGCCGTGATCTGGCACACGCATGCCTGCGGCCAAAATCTGCTTTATTGAGTCGGTGTCAGGCCCTGGGCCGATCATTTTTTTTGCAACCACACTACGGCGGTTCATCAATAGGTTGTATGTTGCACTGTTTGGTACATTGAATTTTTGTTCGGACACGAAATACACCTCAATCGCTTTTTAACTGGCCCTCAGTACGTTATAGCTTGGCTTCGGGATTTTGGGAGAGAATAGTGATAAAAAAAGTTATTATTGCAGGGATTGTATTTGCTGGCACAGCTGTACAAGCAAGCTCATCATTAGTGGGTGTTGCTGATGATGCAGGTGTGAATGATGCCACAGGCATTCGCGTGCCGGCAGGTTTTGAAGCCACTGTATTTGCTGATAAAATTGGCCAGGCGCGCCATGTAGTGGCCGCCGAAAATGGTTGGGTTTATGCTGCTCTCCGCCGCGGGGTGAAAGGGCAGGGCGCAGTTGCTCTCAAGGATAATGACGGTGACGGTGTTTCTGATGAAAGCGTGTATTTCGCGAAAGGTATTCGTGGTACCGGTATTGGCATATATGACGGTCATCTATATTTCGGGACTGACGTTAGTATTTTACGCTGGAAACTTCCTGAAGCAGGTGCGCCAGAAGGTAAGCCCGAGCTGATCGCTTATGGTTTTGGTGAAAAACGGCAACATGCCGCAAAGAGCTTCACCTTTGATGGTAAAGGCGGCCTTTATGTGAATGTTGGTGCACCTTCTAATGCTTGTATGGAAAAACAGCGGCAGAAGGGCTCCCCGGGCATGGACCCTTGCCCTATTCTAGCGGAGTATGGCGGTATTTGGAAATTCGATGCCAGCAAAACTATGCAAAACCAGTTGGAAGATGGTGTCAGGTATGCGACCGGTGTAAGAAATGCAGTTGGTGTCGATTGGAATCCGCATGTTGATAGTCTTTATCTAGCACAGCATGGTCGTGATCAACTCGCAGAAATGTTTCCGGAACTTTATACTTTGGAGCAAAGCGCAGAGTTGCCAGCGGAAGAGTTTCACAAGGTGCCGGAAGGCGCTGACCTTGGTTGGCCATATAGCTATTACGACCAGATGGTTGGTAGCCGTATAAAAATGCCTGAATATGGCGGTGACGGAAAAGAAAAGTCTAAAATTGGGCAGGACCCGGTGGCGGCGTTTCCCGGACATTGGGCACCAAACGATGTGTTGTTTTCGCGTTCAGGGAAATTGCCAGAAGCATACAGTAAAGGTGCTTTCATCGCATTTCATGGCTCATGGAATAGGGCACCACTTCCTCAGCAGGGATACCGAGTAGTATATCTCCCGCTTGATGAAAATGGTGCGGTGAATGGTGATTGGATTACCTTTGCAGACAGTTTTGCTGGCGTCGGTGTTATTAGAAGTCCCCGTGACGCAAAACACCGCCCGACAGGCTTAGCTGAGGGACCAGATGGTTCCATTTACATCACCAGCTCAATGTCTGGAGGGCGTGTTTACCGCGTTCGCTATGTTGGGCGTTAATCACATTTACTAGAAAGACCGAAGGCCATTGCACCAATGTGTGTAGTGGCCTTTCTTATATCTATTCTGGCTTTAAACGGGTAATTACCTTCGTGCTTACCCAGTGTACGCTGGGTTTACCTTCATCTGGTGCTAGCGTGTAGAACATGTAAGCACCATCCGGTGTAATGCTCGCTGCCGTTTCATAATCAGTAGAGTTAACTGGTCGTCCAAGGTTAATAGGGTCCCCCCAAGTGTCGTCTTCTTTTCGGAAAGTGACGTATATGTCTGTAGCGCCGTACCCTTCAGGGCGGCGTGACTCAAAAATCATATAACTGCCATTTGGGCTAACCAGTGGATCCCATTCATAGTCAGGGGTATTGAATGGCGGCTCTAAGTGTTTGATAGACCATATGCCATTTACTTTAGTGGCTTTATAAAAGTCTCCTTCGCCGAGACTATCTTCGAGGGTTGCTCCAAAATAGAGTGTATCTGGTTTTGGAGACGTAGGGAACCAGAAGCCTTCTTCAGTAGCGCGGTCAATAACGATTGATGGTTCACTCCAGCTACCATCAGGCTTTCGTTCGCACGTCCATATACGCCCATTCCATTTACCACTGCCTGGTGCACGGGTAGAGACAAAATAGATACGTGCATTATCTTTGGTGATAAAGGGTTCATAGTTGCGTCCTTCCGTTGCGAAAGAAGCTTTTTGGGGTTTGCTCCAACCTTCTGGTGTTCGCTTCATTATGTGGATTTGCATGGAGTTTGTTTCAGTGAAGTAAAACTCTTTGCCGTCAGGAGCAAAAGTTGGATTGCCCACAGCGAACCCTTCTGGAACAAACCTATCAAAAGGAAACTCTATCGGTGTTGTATCAGGCGGAGTTATACCAAAATAGTGGCTACTAAACTCGGACTCGTTGGCTGAAGCGGACAAGCTGCAGGCTAGAATAAGCGGAATTGAAAGAAGTTTCATTTTACCCTCATCTGTTTTTTGGGAAAGCTATGCAACCGGTGTATTAACTGGCAATTGGTTTTCGATCAGATGAGCAGCAGGTTGAGACGAGTGGTAAATTACAAGATGATCGTGTAAACGTATCTACCCTGCTTCTATGAAGGAATTAAATGTTGTTATTTCAGTGTAAGTTGTCGGCGGCTTTTTTCGTGGTCGCTGTGTCGATAGTCTCACATGCAGCAGCTGCTCTTGATGGAAAACAACTCTACATAGCTAACTGTGGTACTTGCCATCAGCTGGATGGCGGCGGTGTGCCTATGATGCAGCCGGAGTTGATCCAGATTGAACGGGCAAAGAACCCGGTTGGTGGCGTTGTAGAAATGATCTTGAAAGGAAGTGCTGCAATCGAGCCAGGGTTGAGCGACTACGGCAACGAAATGCCAGCTTTTGATTACTTATCGAACACTGAAATTGCCCTTATAGCAAGTTATGTGCGATCCAATTTCGGTAATGAAGGCAATGCTGTAACCGAAGCAGATGTGAAGAGGTTGCGGCAATAGGCAGGGTATAACACCCGTTAATATGAGAAGGGGCTGAGAACAGCCCCTTTTTTTGTTTGTTGCTTAATTTAGGAAGCTTTGTTTGCTGCTACCCATTTTTTGATATTGGTCTCTAGAACATTTAGGGGAACCGGTCCGTGGCGCAAAACCTCATCATGGAAGCCTTTAATGTCAAAGCTGTCACCCATTTCTGCTCTAGCTGCTTCACGTAGTTCGTGAATCTTGATTTTGCCAATCATGTATGCCGTTGCTTGGCCCGGCATCACAATATAGCGGTTGATAGCATTCTCAATGTCACCGGATGGGTTAGGCGTGTTGTCCGTCAGATACTGCATGGCCTGTTCACGAGTCCATTTCTTGGAATGGATGCCAGTATCTACTACGAGGCGGCAAGCACGCCAAATTTCCATCGCAAGACGACCAAAGTCAGAGTATGGATCCTGATAGAAGCCCATATCCTTACCAAGAAGCTCGGTATAGAGACCCCAGCCTTCGGTATATGCTGTAAAGCCGGTGAACTTTTGGAACATTGGCACGCCCTCAAGCTCTTGTGTGATGGCACGCTGCATATGGTGGCCAGGAATACCTTCATGGAATGCAAGTGCCTCCATCTGATACTTTGGCATTTGTTTCATGTCATACAGGTTGGCATAGTAGCGACCGGGGCGACTTCCATCTTGGCTAGGTGATTGATAGAAAGCTTTACCAGCTGAACGCTCGCGGAATGGTTCAACACGCTTCACTTCCATCGGTGCTTTTGGCAGTAGGCCAAAATACTCAGGGATTTTGGCTTCCATACGATCGATCATTGCGGTTGCCTCAGCAAGGTATGCGTCTCGGCCCTCATCTGTATTGTCATAGTAGAATTGCTCATCTTCACGCATGAAGGCGAAGAATTCTTGAAGTGTACCTTCAAAACCTACCTGTTTCATAATGCCGCGCATTTCGTCGTGTATACGTGCAACATTATCAAGGCCGATTTGGTGTACTTCATCTGCAGTAAGGTCTGTCGTGGTGAAGCGTTTCAGCATTGTATTATAGAAGGCTTCGCCGTCAGGGAACTTCCACACACCGTGGTCTGAGGTGGCTGATTTCTCCTGCTCGCCCAAGAAAGCGATAAGTTTTTCATAGGCCGGTTTTACCGTGCCAGTAAGCGCTGCTTCTGCTTTGGCAACAAGCGCAGCTGTCTCTTCTTCAGACAACTCTAGGCCAGCCGCTTTCTTTTTGAAGTTTGCAAATAGTGGGCTGTCGTTCTCTGCATCTGTGAAAGGTGCGCCTGTAATGACGTTTCGTGTGGCTGGGATAACAACAGGAAAAACAAACTTAGGCGGCAATACACCCGCATCCTGACGGCGCTGCAAGTTTACGAGCAATTGATCGACTTGGGCACCCATGCCGTTGAGGCGTGTGATGAAAGCTTCTGCGTCTTCAACAGATTCTACGCGGTGGAAATTCATTAGGAAGGTTGGCATTTGCGTATGAGCGCCGAACATGGTGTTGATCGGGTATGTATGATCTCGATATTTGAATTCGCGAATGCTGCGCTCTGTCTCTTGCTTGAAGAGGTCATAACTTAGTTTAGCGCGTTCATCGAGAGCATCATAGTTGATCTCAGCAAGCTTGGCCAAATTCTCCTTATCGATCTCATGGTCTTCAAGGGCACGGGCTTCTGAATTGTCATCCCATTTATCGATATCTTTTTTTATACCTAGGAAGGCCTGAAAGAATGGCGAGCGGTCAACGGCGTTATTGAATACGGTTTCAACGAAGGCGTAATAGCGTTCATTTTCAGTTTGGACTGCTTCAGTTTGGGTAGCTGACGTTTCTTGTGATGTAGTTGCGGTGTTTGTTGCTTCTTCATTTTGCCCGCAAGCGGCGAGTGATAGTGCTATGGCAATGGTCGATACAGTTTTTAATGTGGTTTTCATATGTGTCCTCCCCGTGGATCAGTTTATTGTTGGCAGGAGCGTAGAGGATTTGTAGAGGTGAGAAAAGGGCAAACTCCCGTGAGGGTGTATGTCTTTAGTTTGGTTTTTGCTGAGAAGATAGTTTGAACTTGAGATTATTGTTTTGCGCAGTATTCTGCGGTTACTACATACAAAACTATATAAAATAAAACGACAGCAGGAATTAAATCATGAAACTAATCAACGCTCTTATTGTATCTTCCGCCGGTTTAGCGCTCAGCGCGTGCTCTATCTCAATTGACGGCGAAAGTACGCATCATAGGTATGACGATTATACTGACCATATGACCATCACTTTACCTAATGGTGATGTAGACCGGTTCAGTTGCCCAAAGGGCACCAGTGCCTTTGTTGTAAACAAAGTGGCTGATGGTGGTGGCCTTGTGTACGGTTGTCGTACACAAGAAGCAGCGCTACCAACTGCGGAAAATTAAGGCTAAAGCCAGCGCCGTACTTCATGGCAGTATGCATCATAATCTTTACCAAATGACGCTGTCATGAAGGCTTCCTCTCGTTTGATGATAGCCCTTAAGAACCACAAGGTTAGGAGCAAACTTATACCGGGGATAGGACCTGGAACCGTTAAGAAACAGCCAGCCACAAATAGGAGTACGCCAACATATATTGGGTTGCGGCTATAAGCATATAGTCCTTCCTTAATCAGTTTTTGACTTCGCTCTTTTTCGCTGGGCACACCAATGCGCCAGGCTTTGCCCATTGTGAACTGGCAAACCACCACTATTAAAAGACCAATAACTGTTATGGTTAAACCAACTAGAGGTGCTGGGGACGGATAGGCATATGCTAGTTCATCCAGTTCCGGAATGAAGGGTCTTGAGAGAAGGTAACCATCAAGTAATAGAGCAGTAAGGCTAAGGAGACGCTCTGCAGGTGTTTTCTTTTGTTTCAGAATAGTCAGTACTGAAACATCCTCTGCTTTCCAAAGATACAAAATACGAGCAAGTCCCCAAACCGTAATAAATACAATTAGCGCGGCTGGACCATATAAGGTGAGCATGTCGATATTCGCCATAAGCTGATCACTTTAGTATAAGCTATTCTGCATCATCGAATAAATACTATAAAATCTGTACCAACTATAGGATCAAGAGCTTACTTGCGGTTCGCAACAGAAAATTGGTTTAGCTTCAATCTGACGTGATAGAAGCTGCTATTTGTTGAAACGCATGGATGGTCGCGTTGGTTAGCCTTGGTGTGTTTGGGTCAACGAACTTTTTATTAGCGCTTGTTTTGGCGATGATGATGTTCGTAGTCGGATCGATATAAATAAATTGATCATAGATGCCGACAGCCATAAAGTCGCCGCGTGGATGTTCGGGAACCCACCACTGAAAACCATAACCAAAAGCGGTATCGCTGCCAGGGTTATCTGCGCCCGGCATTAAATGTGGTGCGTCAGGGGTTACACTGGCTTTGACCCAGTCTTCAGGTACCAACTGTTTGCCGTTCCAATTGCCGCCATGCATATAGAGGCGTCCAAAACGGGCCATGTCTCTTAGGGCTACTTGCAGGCCGCCCATCGCAACCTCCATACCTTCGCCATCAATCATCCAGATACTATCGAATTCCATACCTACCGGCTGCCAGATTTTTTCGATAAGTAGATCTGTTAGCGTACGGCCTGTGACACGTGTGATGATCATGCCGAGTACATGCGTGTCTACACTGACATAGTGATTGTAGGTACCGGGTTCACGTTCGCGGCTCAGGCTGGAAGCAAACTCATCTAAAGACCCTTTTGTTGCAATTGTCATAGACATACGATTTACGTCCGACATGAGATCGCCGTAGTCCTCTGTGAATAAGACACCAGAAGACATTGTTAAAACGTCACGAATTTCTACGCCTTCATATCCGCTACCATTCAATTCTGGCAGATATTTGGTTACTGGATCCTCGATACTTTCGATCAAGCCTTGCTCCAGTGTGATGCCAAACAGAGCGGAAACAAAAGATTTGGTAACGGAGAACATTGAGTGACGGTCGTTTTCTTGTTCGCCTTGGAAGTAGCTCTCATATAAGATTGTATCATCTTTAATGATTATCAGACCGGTTGTGCCTGACTGATCCAGTAAATCTTGGATAGAATGTTCGTTGTCCCGGTATGTGAAAGTCTTTGGTAGCGAGAGAGGTTCTTCCGCACGCGAAAATTGCCATGTTTCACTGGTTTCAACTATCCGGTGAGGGAACTTTGCGGCGCTGGAGCGGAAGTTTTCTGTTATTTTTTCCGGATCATAGAAAGTTGCAAGTTCATAGAAACCCATACCGAAATTTACAGCGGCATAAAGTCCGTAAGCTAGTGCACCTGCGGCGATGACTTTTACAACAGCTTTGATCGACATATCGGGTAACTCCTCCCCAGAACTTTATCCGAATAAATAGACATAGGTCATTTGCGGGCTAAGGCACATTTTAAAGTATCTTGGTCGTACGCTTTTTAGGCGGAAGCGTTCAACCTCAGTACTTCAGCATAGTTTTGACGGATTTCCATCTTAGGCCCTAAGCCTTGCTCTAACATAATTTTATGGATGGCTGGCAATCGGTAGCATGGCACGTAAGGCAACAAGTGGTGCTCCACGTGAAAGTTTACGAAGTAGGGCGCGACGGTTAGCCGCTCAAAAAGGCCAGCATATGTGGTTCGGCTATTCTGCAATGGGTTTTCTAAGCTAGGCATAGTTGCATGTTCGGCGATATTACGAATGCGGAGAAATAGCTGGTAAGTGGTTGCCATGGGAAGCAACCACAACAAAAGATAAAGATCTATTCGGCCGATTGCGGCAAACCCGGCTACCATTAGGGTGTTAAACAATATTGGGCCAGAATAGAAACCCAATAAGCGCGTGCTACGTCCTTTGGATTCACCCCAAAGGAATCGGAATATGCCGAGAGTTGTTCGGAAAAATACGATGCCAGTAAGGTCTCTCAGTACTTTACGCAGCATGCTTGATTTCGCGACTGGGAAGGGTGTGTAGAGGTAGTTTTCAGGGTCTTTGTCTGTGCGGGTAAATCTGTGGTGGGCCATGTGGCGAACTCTGTAGGCATATACGTTCAGAATAACGGGCCAAGCGGTAAACCACTGGGTTAGGCGCTCATTAAGTTGGCGTGTTCTAAAAAGCATGCCGTGGCTGCCTTCATGCATCAGAACAGCCAATCCTAGTTGGCGACCACCAACTATAATGATGCCTAATATGAGTGTATATATGCTGGGGTAATAAGCGTACAGTAGCATTGCACCAGCAATTAAAATCCAGCAATGCGCGATTAGCCAAAAACCCCAAATATCTGATCGCTGCCGTAACTGGTGCGACTGCTTTGAAGTCAGGATGTCGCTAGGTTTTATGGTTTTCCACTGCGTGGACATTGAAAGCATTTCCCTAATGTTTCATATTTAATGAATATCATTATACGGATATACTGGAATGTAAAGTCTATAAAATGGATAGACGTTTGAGATGTACACTATCGGTGTTTGATAGGGCACGAAAATGTGAGCAATGGATTGCTGTAAAAGGTCTTTTTCCGTGTGTGGTTGCCATGCTAGTCTTACTCATATGGCAAGTAATCTATATATACAGCGACGAATGGTTGGCTTTGGTGCTTTCGTGTTTTTAGTGATTGCGTGGGTGGGCGAGTCTGTTTTTGCCGCAAGTATTATTGACCGGCTTGCGCGTGCGCCTTTGTTGATAGCGCCAGCTATTTCTTCAGACGGGCATTATCTCTCCGCCCTCATTCGTCAAAAAGATAGTTCAAGCCGAGTAGCTGTCTGGCGGGCTCCGGATGGTTATGAGCAGCGCGAGTTGCTGCCTTACACGAGGCTCAATATTAATTGGATGGCTTGGGTTGGTGGTGGCCGTTTACTGATATCAACAAATGAAAATGGTTTGGTACTGTATGATGCGCACCTAAAGCGTTTGCGGCCTCTCATAGAAGGCAGGGGTCCCCGGCCAAATGAACTGCCGCCTGTGTTACTTAGCCATCTACCTGATGATCCAACCAGTATTCTGATGCAATGGGAAGACCCTGGTGTGGCTGGCTTTCCTGCAGTGTATAAAGTGAATGCCATCACAGGGGAGTCTGAGAAAGTAATAAGTGCATGGAAGCCTGTTATTCGCTGGTATGCGTCTCCCGAAGGTGAGGTGCGTCTTGGTGAAGGTTTTAAAGGTCGCCAACAACTACTTTATACTGGGCGCCCGGATGGTAGTTGGAAGCAAATTTCCAAGCGTGATTATTTCAAGGGGCCAGCGCACTCGGTTTTGGCGGTAGAGGCGGGCAGTGCAACGGCGTTGGTTTTGTCCGCTCACGCGTCTAACACACGTGATCTTTGGCGAATGGATATTGCTACGGGCGAGATGCGCAATAGATTGGCTAGTCACAAATATTATGACATATCGTCCGCCCTTATAGACCCAGTAACAGATTTGGCTGTTGGGGCTTTGTATGTGGCTGAGGGAATGCAGCAGCTGGTTTGGAGGGCAGACAAAAGGAACGAACTTGCTTCGGTTGCTGAGCGTATTGGCGTGAATAGTGTTTTTCTACTAGCCTCCTCTCGGGATGGCCGGAGAAGCTTGTATCGCCACAATAGGAACGATCAGCCCTCTAGCTATTATCTCTGGGACCGGGAAGCGGACACTATTCAGGCATTACCCGAAGATGATGATTTGGATACTTTTCCAAAGTTGCGAACAGAAGGTGTTTCCATACCGGTACCCAAAATAAAACAACGCATGCACGCGCTGTTGTCGTATCCTGAGACAGGGTTAACCAAGAAAACCGTGGTGTTACTACATGGTGGCCCGGTGAGACGTGTGAGGGATCGCTTTGTACCTTATGTTAGCTTGCTCATCGCCCAAGGATACAATGTATTGCAGCCTAATTTTCGTGGCTCAAGCGGTTATGGAGAACGTTGGCGTAAGGCTGGATATGCAGAATGGGGCCGGATGATGCAAGTTGATGTCAGGGCTGCCGCTGAGTGGCTAGTGGATGAGAGTATCAGTGCTCCGCGAGATATGTGTGTAACTGGTGGGTCGTATGGTGGCTATGCAGCTCTTATGTCCTCCTTCAAAGATGATGACTTGTTTGCCTGTGCAATTAGCTTAAATGGGGTAACCTCATTGCCGCACCTTATCAGTTATTTATCGCAGAATCGCTTCCATGATTTAACGGTACCTCGTATTTTGGGTCGTCTCAGTGATAGAGCCTTACGTAAAAGGTCTCCGGTATTTCGGGCAAGTTTAATTGATATTCCGGTGTTGTTGTTACATGCCACGGTTGACCGAAATGTACCATTTGAACATGGTGCTATGATGGCGGCAGCGCTTGCAAAGTATGAAAAAGACTATGAATTTATTGTTCTTAAGGATTCTGAACATCAGCTACGTAAGGAAGCTGACCGGAAAACATATCTGACTAACACTGTAGATTTCTTGAACCGCCATTTGAAGCCTGCA
>JBFOLV010000150.1:0-3609 GCA_040830325.1 Kordiimonas sp.
ACGCAGCAAGGGCGGCAAACAAGTTGTAAGCCGCAAACAAGACTCCCACCCAATTTGCACCTTCATTGTAAGCAACACTTGATGGATCAGAGCTACCGTAGTGAAAACCTGTCACAGCAGGCGTGGTATATATCCACATAGAAAACAGCGCGAACCATGCAAAGAACTGTACGGGGATAAGCTGCTTCATACCCTTTGGCATATGAAACAGATCATCAATAATGCGGTAGAAACCATTCTCAGTGCGCGCATTATCCTGCAAGACTCCAGCAATAAATTGCATAAGAGCAAACACAATGCCGCCAATGCTGAGCATGTAAAGTTCAGCTTCCCACCCTTCAAGATAGATAGCCGCTGTGAAAATTACCCCAAGCACACCCCAAAGGACTGCGCCTTTGCGGTATTTGCCAGAGCTACGCCTCACAGCACGTTCTCTATCAACAGGCCTGTTAGACTTTTCCGCAGCTTCAAACGCTTTTATCTGCTGCGGCGAATATTCCTTCGTTGAAAACACGGTCCACATAACCGACAGAAACAAGACAATACCGCCCGCGTAAAAAGCATAGGCAACAGAATCAGGGATACCCCCTACTTCAGCTGTATTGCTCACATCCCACCAATTGGTCATCATCCACGGCAATGCAGAAGCAGCCACAGATCCGACACCAATGAAAAAGCTTTGCATCGTATAGCCAAGGGGTCGCTGTTTTTCAGGCAGCATGTCACCGACAAAAGCGCGAAAAGGCTCCATCGCTATATTGATGGATGCATCCATAATCCATAGCGTACCTGCTGCTATCCAAAGATAAGGCGAGTTCGGCATGTAAAGCAGCGTTATTGCAGCCAGTAATGCACCAGCAAAAAAGAAAGGACGACGACGACCAAAACTGTTCCAAGTCCGGTCGCTCATGTAACCGACAATAGGTTGAACGAGTAATCCTGTTAGTGGGGCAGCAACAAACAATATCGGAATTTCATCTATTTCAGCACCAAGTGACTGAAAGATACGGCTGATATTGCTGTTTTGCAGCGCGAAACCAAACTGGATACCCAGAAAGCCGAAGCACATATTCCAGATTTGCCAGAAAGATAACTGAGGCTTCTGCTTCATAAACTTTTTCCCACGCTTACTTTACGCCTTATTTAGCCAAATTGAGTATCAGCGCTGAACGCGCAGGCAACGTAATTGAATTGACGAAATCAAAGGTTTGTCCGCTCGCCACATCTTCACCTTGGCTCACACCAGCTAACATTTCACTAAAGCGCGCTAGCGGTAATTCAGTTTCTGCTGCATTCTTGTTTAAAGCCACCATCACCTTGTCCGTGTCATTGTAGCGGAAATACACATAAACACCGTTTTCGGGCACATAGTGCATGAGCTTACCTGTATGAATAACCTGCTTGTCCTTGCGCCACCTCAAGAGCTTCTGTACATAGCCTTGCGCTTCCAGAGCCTCGGCGGAAAGCCCTGCCCCCGTGAAGGCATTTATCTGGTCGCCCGCCCAACCGCCGGGGAAATCGGTCCGAATAATGCCGTGATCCGTCGTACCCGGATTTTTCATTAATATTTCAGTACCATAATAGATTTGCGGAATACCACGCATCGTGAGCGTATGGGCAATCGCCATCTTGTATAGATTTTTGTCTTCACCTAACTGGGTAAAAATGCGGCTCATGTCGTGATTATCTGGGAAAATCACCAAGTTGTCAGGCTCTGGGTACAACACATCACTTGCCATCAACTTATAGAGCGACATAAGACCTCCGCCCCAGCTTTCTTCCTCAGTGAGCGCCTTAACGAGTGTATCCTGCATCGGAAAGTCCATCATGCTAGGCAGTGAAGAAACATATCCATCGCGGTTAGCCTTACCGCGCTGCCAGTATGAAACGATGAGAGGATCAACACTCCACTCTTCTCCGACAATGTTGAAGTTGGGATACTCCCGCATCACACGGCGTGTCCAATCAGTCATAAAATGCTTGTCTGGGTATGGGTAGGTATCCATACGAATGCCAGCTATGCCTGAGTATTCAATCCACCAAATAGCGTTTTGGATCAAATAATCCGCCATCAGTTTGTTACGCTGATTAAGATCTGGCATTGTTTCCACAAACCAGCCATCAGAGAACTTCTTGCGGTCAAATTCCGCAGAATAAGGGTCCTGAATGGTTGTGCGCCTATGGCTTGTGTTTACATATTCGCCGCTGTAATTGATCCAATCATCAGTCGGCAAATCCTTGAGCCACCAATGTTCAGACCCTGAATGATTGACGATCATATCCATGATGACATCAATGTTCTTGGCCCGCGCCTTTTTCACCATATCGCGAAAAGCTTCATTGCTGCCAAAGCGCGGATCAACTTTATAGAAATCTGTTGTCGCGTAGCCGTGGTAGCTACCAGACGGTTGAGCATTTTCGAGAACAGGGTTTAACCAAAAGGCTGTAAAACCCATGTCTTCGATGTAATCAAGGTGCTGCGTGATGCCAGCCACATCCCCGCCATGACGACCATCTTTGTTGCTGCGATCAAGGGCATCGCCCATACCATCAGCATTATCGTTATCTGGGTTACCATTTGCAAAACGATCTGGCGTGATCAGATAAATGGCGTCTGAGGTATCAAAGCCCTTCCGCTCAGCGGAGCCTGCCTCACGCGCACGCAGTTCATAACTATGTGTCAGGCTATCAGCTCCGTCCTTGTTGAACGTAATATCAAAGGAACCAGCTTTAACTGAGGCATCAAGCGTTACATCAAGAAACAAATAGTTAGGGCTTTTTACGCGGTTGATCTGTTTAAGAGATATACCCTCAGCCGAGATTTCGGGCATATAATCTGAGATACGGTCGCCGTAAACCAGTATCTGCAAATTACGCTCTTCAAAACCCGCCCACCAAAAAGGAGGTTCTATACGCTCAATTGCAGCGTCTGCGACCACCTGAAGGCTACCTCCAAAAGCTAACCCTACTGCAACAAGTATTGAAGCTATCTGTTTCATATCCTGCCCTATTTTACTGGCGTAAAGCGAATAGCTTGGCCACCACTTGCCGCAAGCTTGATTGTATGGAGCGTCTCACTCGTTACTTCAATTTCTTCAATAACCATATCATAGGGATTTGTTTCCCAGTGGCCATCAGGGCCGTCGCGGTATATTTGCGCCTTGTAAGTCACCCCATCAGATAGGAAATCTAGCTTCACCGCCAATTCACGTGCTTCTTCGTCTGTCAAACTACCGAGATACCAATCGTCGCTGTTTCTATCCTTCCGGGCAAACGTAACATAGTCTCCGATTGCACCATTCAAGGCGATACTGTCTTCCCAGTCCGTCGGCACGTCCTTAATGAACTGAAACGGCAGCATGTTTGCTTCATAGTTTTCTGGCAGGTCAGCAGCCATCTGAATTGGGCTATAGAGCACAACATAAAGAGCGAGCTGCTTCGCAAGCGTTGTTGGAATGCGGTTGTTTGGTTTTTCCTTTTCAAACAATAGGTCAAAAATTCCAGGCGTAAAATCCATCGGCCCCGAGAGCATACGAGTGTATGGTAGAATAGCCGTATGTTCTGGCGTATTCCCCGGGTCCCCCCAAGCATTGAATTCCTGGCCGCGTG
>JBFOLV010000151.1:0-2587 GCA_040830325.1 Kordiimonas sp.
CTCGCAGTTTATTTTTTGCAGTTTCCAGTCGCTTTTCATACCCGCCGGTTAAGGCCTGCATGGTTTTGGCCCGCCCGGTAGTGGCGGCTTTTTTCATCGCATATACAGCAGCCTTGACCGCTTCCGCTTCAGAAATCCCATCATCGCCAGCAACCGTCACATAATTGGTTTCTGTTTCGCCCTGAACATAAGCCCCTCTTACAGCTTCCTGTACATTTCCATCTCCCGAAGTATCTGCATTCTGACGCTGACCCTTTACGCCCTCAAAACCCTCGCGGGTTTTCTCCGAAAGATTCTTAGCTGCGCCCTCTGACGCAGCGTCATAAAGCAGCCTATGCAAAGCCCACAAACTGGTCTCCGGGTCAGATTGCTCCCCACCACTTTCCTCTAAACCTGCGAGCTTTATCAACGCAGACCCAATTGATACCTTTGAACTCAAGGCATAATTTTCCAGACGCTTTGCCAGTTCTGCAAAGTCGGTTTTCGAAAACGCCCTGGCTGCACCACTTGCAGGCCTCTTATTTTCGCCAAGAGAAAGTTGGCCATGGTAAGGCGCTAGCGAC
This sequence comes from Kordiimonas sp., assembly GCA_040830325.1. GTDB lineage: Bacteria > Pseudomonadota > Alphaproteobacteria > Sphingomonadales > Kordiimonadaceae > Kordiimonas. The sequence continues at coordinate 564 of JBFOLV010000151.1, forward strand.
AAAAGAAGCGCACCACTGGAAGTTTCTGAGCGTGCCACATGAACTTCAAAAGCCCCCTTCAAACCCGCGTTACTGCTAAGCCGAAGCGGAAGCGGACCCACATGGGCAGATTTAACAAGCCTATGTCTAACAAGACTCCAAATTGGTAGATCTTTTTCATGAATAAATGAGGTAAATGTTAAGCCAATCAAAGGCTCACTTCTGGCACCAATCAATGCGCCAGCATCCCCCTGAACCCAAGTAATGCTATCTGCTTCATCAATCTCAACTACTGTTGGCGCAAGAGCCTTATACAAGCCTGACAAACGCTCCAAATCCAAAGAGGAAGTATCATTCATACAAATATGATCCAAGTGAACTTCTTAGTACTGAAGTAACAACGGTAGCCAAGCCTATTCTCGTTACTCACTGTAGGCAGAAAACATTAACACAATAAAAACTAACAAAATGCAACTTTTGGGGTTTGCTTTTAGAGGGGAATTTGCATAATAGAACAAAAGGAGAACATAATGAAATTATCGTCCCCTGCTCGGGCACCCCAATTTGCTAAAACCAACGTGTTTCCTCAACATGACAGTATATTGCTTGATGCTGCACAGCACACTATATGCCGCCCCAAAGGCAATGTCTTTGGTTCCTCCAGAGATTTACCGGTACGCGGCCGGGCCCAAGGAGGTGACGAAGGTAGCCTCGTAATTGAAGAACAGCCCATTGACTGGACATATCGTCCGGCGGATCTCCAAGGCGTACATGGAGCATTTGCTGTTTTTGTTACAGGTGATTCAATGGAACCGAAATACAAGAATCAAGATATTGCTTATATTCATCCAACCCAACCAGTCCGGCGTGGCAGATATGTTCTTGTTGAAACAAACGGCCATTCAGGTTTTATAAAAAAGTTTGAACGATGGGAAGGCAACACCCTTGTAGTAAAGCAGTTCAACCCTGCACGAGACATTCGAATTGCCCGAGAAGATGTGCGCCGCGTTATGATGGTTATTGGCAGTCTAGATGCCTAGCCAGTTATCAGATCAATAATTTAACCACGTTTTTTAACCTGAATTTCAGCAAGCGGTCATTTTCCTGCGGTTACTGGTTATAGAGTTATAGCCTTAGAAACTTTTGCCGGTTAGTTTGGGCGCTTGCTAATTCAGGAATTTTGAACGCTATGCCAAGTCCAATCCCAGACCATCTCAACCCATATGGAAAAAAGTTTATTCTTTTCCAACTGGTCTTCTGGTTCTTATATTTCTTTGTCTATAGGTCACTATGGTTTTCATACACTCCGCCTGCGGTGTCATGGTCCGCGGCCTACATGTTCACTGGCTGGTTAAGCACTACCTTGCTTGCAATGACAATATGGTCAACACGCAGGAAATCCTTCAAAACGCAAATAATGGTTGGGGGATTGGGCTGTGTTTTCTTTGGTGTTCTTTGGAGAGTGAACATTCATGCAATTGAATGGCATATTCTAGAAGTAGATATACCCGAAGTCATCACACCGTTTGCATACATACATAACGGCTTTTTCGCTACCGTACATTTAATGGCATGGAGCGCAGGTTACTTTCTGATTGCATACTATACTCAGTATTTACACCAACAAGAGCGCGCCGCAAAAGCAGAACTCCTAGCTAAGGAAGCGCAGATAAAACTGCTACATCTTCAGATTAGTCCGCACTTTCTCTTCAATGTACTCAACAGCCTCGACACATTGCTGATTAAGGAAAACATTAATGAATCTCGGGAAATGTTGTCGAAACTTAGCCTGTTCCTTAGACAAACACTGAGTGAAGAACCTACACATAAAATCACGCTAAAAGAGGAAATTGAACGCACTAAGAGCTATCTGGATATCGAACTTGTTCGCTTCCGTGACAAACTCAAAATAAACTGGAACTGTGACCCCAAACTTGACGAATTTAGTGTTCCTAGCCTTATTCTCCAACCAATCGTCGAGAATGCGATCAAACACTGCGTTGGTAAAAGCATGCATGGCGGTATAATTGAGATTGAAGCAATTC
>JBFOLV010000152.1:0-2991 GCA_040830325.1 Kordiimonas sp.
ATAACTAACTACCCCCCTCAAGACACTAAAGGCCCACAGGAATATCCTGCGGGCCTTTCTTTGTTCGACTAATATATAAAAAGGCTACTAGCTGCCGTTCTCTTTCAGATAGGCGATAAGATTCTCAATATCTGCAGGCTTACGCAGACCTGCAAAAGCCATCTTCGTGCCTTTCACATACTTCCGTGGTGCCTTAAGAAAATCTGTCATGGAAGCATCATCCCACACCACATCAAGTGCCTTCATGTTTTTTGAGTATTTGTAACCTTCAACGGCTCCAGCCTTTCGGCCAAACACACTATTCAAAGAAGGACCAATCATACGCTTACCAGCCTCCAATGAATGGCAGGCCTTACACTTACGATACACTTTTTTACCAAGTGCGGCATCGCCAGCCGACACTGTAGAAACAGATAGTGTCGCAGCTATAACTGCGCCAACTAAAGAACCTGCAATCAACTTCATACTTAGCCCTTTCAAGCAAATCCATACACCTAAGGTCAGGCTGCATAATACTGAACGCCTATTGAAACACCAGCCCCTCACTGTACCTGCGGCAATAAGACACAAATGTTAGAGAGCCTAAAGCCCAATTGCAGGTATTTGGTGTAAGGTGCGCCACTCTGTCACATTGTCGTGATCGGGCGAAGCCCCTAACTTATATGATACATAAAGAACCCAGCGACCGTGATGGAAGGGAAGTCCAATGGCGCAATCAATGATCCAAACTGGTGCAGAAACATCTACAATGTCTATGCTTCGCACGCATTCATTGTTTTCGGGCATGACGGAAGAATTGTTCTCTGACTTCTCTCACGCAGCACAGGAACTAAAGCGCGAAAAAGGCAATGTCCTGTTTTTGCAAGATGACACCGCAGAATGGTTCTACTTCATTGTGTCTGGCTGGGTTAAAATTTTCCGTGAAACTATCGAGGGTGACGAAGCTGTTCTCGATGTTTTAACGTCAGGCCATATATTCGGCGAAGCAGCCATCATGGACGGCGGGATGCACACCGTTGGTGCCGCTGTGGTCGAAAATGCGACTTTACTACGCCTCCCAGCATCCCTGTTGAAGAATGCCATTACCAAAAGCCATGATGTAGCGCTCGGCATGCTTGCTTCTATTTCACGACAGCGCCGTCAGCAAACTCAGGAAATCGAAAACCTGAATATGCAAAACGCGCCACAACGCATTGGCTGTTTTTTGCTACGTTTGTGCCGTAACAGCGAGACAGCTTCAGAAGCAGCAGACTTCAAACTTCCATATGACAAGTCGTTGATTGCAGCGCGCTTAGGTATGCAATGCGAGACTTTCTCCCGCGCGCTCAACAAGCTACGCAAACAAACGTCAATCGAAGTAAAAGGCGCTCATGTAGATATTCCTGACATTGAGGAGCTATCTGAATTCGCGTGCAGCAGGTGCTCAAACGAATACCCTTGCAGCGACCTTCACTAAAAAAGCCATTTCCTCAGTTAACAGGCGGCTTCTTTGAGACTGAAAACACCCAATCCCAATCAATCAGCGCTGGGTTCGCAATATAACGCGGCGGGTCATTTATGACATCTTGCAAATAATGCAACGACACTTTTTTGACAACCGTTCTTGCTGTTTTTTGGGATAGAGGCGGACCGTCCAAACTGCGAATACGTCCATCAGAAAATAACACCCACTGCCGCCCTTCCTCTTCATGGCTAGCCACCACAAACTCTACAATATGGTCCGCTAACTTATCTTCCAGCGCACGCCATATTTGTGCGAACGGAAACCGCTCCCTGTTACATGCCACGATCGTATTACATACCGACAAATATTGCTTCAAACCATCAGACAGATCCTCAGCACCTTCAACTACACTCAATTCTGTCATGTCACTCTCCATGCTGAACGCAGTGCAACACAGATTTTTTTTTGAACCATTGATCATGGTCAAGTGGCGCATTCCGCGATCGCATTAAGGTGCAAACATGACCCAATGTATAGTGAGGATACATCATGCAAAATAGCTTACATGCTGCGCTTCTTAAGCATAACCAACAGGTGCCTCGTTACACCAGTTACCCAACAGCTCCGCATTTCAAAACGGACATTAATGCGACCGATACCTGCGAATGGCTGACGACCATCCCCGAGGGCAATACACTATCGCTCTATTTTCACGTGCCATTCTGCAAAAACATGTGCTGGTACTGCGGCTGTAACACCAAGGCAACCAAGCAATATAGGCCGGTGGCAGACTATCTTGATTACCTGAAAAGAGAAGTCTCTTTGGTTAGCTCCAAGCTAACGGACAAAAAGCCGGTTTCACATATCCACTTTGGCGGCGGCTCACCTAGTTATCTTAGCCCAAATGATTTCCGAGACTTTATGGGACATCTGAGAGATACATTTGCTATCTTAGATGACGCAGAAATTGCCATTGAATTAGATCCTCGTGAGATCACGGAACCAAAAGTGGCTGCTTACGCTCAACAAGGCGTTAACCGAGCTAGCCTCGGCGTGCAGGATTTTCATACCCCAGTACAGGAAGCCATCAACCGTATACAGCCATTTCGTAGGGTGTATAAAACAGTTGAAATGCTAAAAACATATGGCATCGAAGCGCTTAGCTTTGATTTACTGTACGGGCTGCCACATCAAACGGTTGGTATGGTTGAAGAAAACGTTCGATTGGCAGCAACCATGTCACCCGGCCGTATCTCCCTATTTGGATACGCCCATGTGCCATGGATGAAAAAGCATATGAAACTGATCGAAGATGACACCTTACCTGATAGCTTAGCGCGACTAGAGCAATTTGACGCTGCACGCGCAGCCCTCAAAGAACAAGGATATGTCGAAATTGGTCTAGATCATTTTGCAAAGCCTGAAGACCCTATGGCAAAAGCGTTCAATGCAGGCGACCTGCACCGCAACTTCCAAGGATATACAACTGATACCGCCACAACACTTATTGGTTTTGGTGCTTCAGCTATCAGTGCCTACAATGAGGG
>JBFOLV010000153.1:0-2689 GCA_040830325.1 Kordiimonas sp.
AGCTTCAGATTGCAACCAGATATCACCGCCAACATAATGAGGCCCTGGTAGGTATGCCCATGCGACCGTGTCATCTTCCTCATTTTCCTTAAAGCTCGTCCAGGCTAGTCGGATAGTACCCGCAGAATCACCCGCATCGGGGACCTCCTGCCCAACAAAATTTGAAAACCGTGTTAAGTCATCAATCGCAAGCTTAAACAGAGATTTTACATTCTCAGAAACGCCCGCTAAGCCGTTGTATGGTTCGGTATCAGAGGCGCCATACCCCCTAATATCATCAGCAGAATAGATGCTGTCTGATGTTGCAAAACTATAGGTTAGAGTTGTAGTATTAGCACCTACATCAGAAGAATATTTGAAGCCAGAAAACAAGGCATCAATATCACTGTTACCTGTTCCCTCATGGGTTTCCGTAGGTGTTATTTCTTCAACTCCAATCGTCGGCATATTAGCCCCTTATTACTACTGTGGTAGAACATTCGTAAGCTATGACCAGCCTAATCAGTGAAAGTTAAGAACTGGTTGGTAATAAGTTAAAATAGCGACACACACCTGTCTACAGAATGAACAATATGCGTGACTTCCGTCACTTCTATCAAATCTCAACAGATGTAAATATATAGTTTATGGAACAGCGGCTTATTACGCTGCCCCAACCATGCCCTTCCCTGTTTCGCGTTTTTCCATATCTACTCGAACGAGAGGCACTTATTATGAACACTAAAAGATCAAAGTCAGCGGCAGTTGTTTTAACTGTTGCTCTTTCTCTAACAGCATGCAAACCCATAGAACTTAGTGGTAGCATCTGTGAACCCATACGGTTCAACGGTCAGGGTGGTAAAACCATCGATGAAGTGGGCGCTATCGACCCTGCCTCACCAGCAGGTATTGTTGACTTAAAAGAAGACAATAAACCACACGGCAATGGTGGTTTTATCTATCATTGCCGAAAAGAAGGTTCTGCAACCTTCAAGGTGACCGCTTTGGTTGGCAGCAAACAAAAGCACCTCAGCTTTAAAGTAAACTGTTCGTAATTCTAGCTGGTAGATAGTACATTTCTTAAAACACTATCTACCAGCAGATATTAGCCTTGCAATAATATGGCACGTTGCTTTCTCTTTGTTCCACATGGATGAATAGAGGGGTATGAAGTGATTCATATTATCAACAAGTTGAACTGTCATATCTACGCTGATGACATTGAGAGTATGTTCAGGATTCGCCATAATATCTTTGTTGAGCAACGCGGCTGGAGAGCTTTAAAAAAACCAGATGGTCTAGAGCGAGATGAGCTAGACAATGATGACACAATCTATTTTTTAAAACTTTGTTCAAGCGGCCGTATTCTTGGTGGTATGCGATTAGTTCCCACTACAAAACCTACCCAGCTCAGCACAATATTTCGCCACACATGTACGTTGGCCGAACCTCCTAATGCACCAAAACAATTTGAATGGAGTAGGTACTTCATCGTTGATACGCAGTATAGAAGCGCCACAGGAAAAGCTGTTCACATGGAGCTATATACGGGCATCCTAGAGTATGCTGTAAAATACGACATTGAAGCGCTGTCCGGCTTTATTGACATGCAAATCTATGAACGCTCGAAACGCATGCCGTGGAATATGAAACGGCTTGGTGTTCCTGTTGAATATGGAGGACTAAATGGTGAACCACTTGGCTGTGGATTGCCAATTCAGTTAATGGTCGACAGGACAATGTTACGTAAAACAAAGATCATGTGGCGTATGACGAAACCGGTTTTAGCAACTGAAACAAACAACTAAGCCAATGCTGAGAAATATTGGATCAAACCGTACAAAAAGTTAATGGCGATCCCGGAAGGACTCGAACCCTCAGCCTGCTCATTAGAAGTGAGCTGCTCTATCCAGTTGAGCTACGGGACCGCATTAAACTTGAACCAATCTCTGGTCGGGGCGCACCCTATAATAAAGCGATCTGAAAGAAAATACCCAAATTCGTATTTTCTTCATGTTATTCCCAAATAGAAAAAGGGCCTGGCCCTGGCGGCCAAGCCCTTCGGTATTCCTACCAGAATAACTGGTCGGGGAGACTAGATTCGAACTAGCGACCCCCTGTACCCAAAACAGGTGCGCTACCAGGCTGCGCCACTCCCCGACGCGAAGCAGGGTATAGTTTCTGCGCTTTTCAGAAGCAAGAGAAAAGTTTCACAAAATTGCAAAAATCTGAAAATATTCAAAATAGACGAGGCAAGTAACTAGTGAGGCACCCGTTTATACCGAGAGAAATTACTAGGTTCTGTACCATCAGGAAGGCGTACAGACTGTCTTACGTCCATATACATGCCTCCATCAACTATCGTACGCGCAGCAACCATCAGCTCTCTTCCCTTGTAAAAAGCAGATGAATTTAGCTCATTTTCGCTGACAGCACTTACTGATAGGGAATCAGCTAAGTCACCGCCATTAAACTCATGCGGGATACCATCTGGTATTGCTGAAAAGGAATAACTATGTGTTTCTCCCTCTCCATCCTGCCACCCTATATGAAAGACAAGCTTTCCATCTGATTCTTCAATCCGGTATGTACCAGAAACGGGCGCGTCACCTTGCTCATAAATGCAAGTCTCCGCAATAAGCATCCATTCCCCAACAAAGTGCCGATATATTGGCCCAACAGACATAATCTACTCCTTAGGCTGTGAGCC